>JBFZBV010000099.1:0-4836 GCA_041308285.1 Planctomycetota bacterium
GCTTCCGTCCTGCGAGAGCGCCATGCTCTCCCTGCTTTCGCCGCCGAAAGCGCGGAGCATTTTGCCCGCCTCGACGTCCCAGAGCTCGTACGACTTCTCGCAGGGCACGATGATGCGCTTCGCGTCTTTGGAGATGCGCATCGCGTTGAAGAGCCCGACGTATTTGAAGCCAGGCGTCTTAATCTTCGACTCGATTTGGAAACTGCGGACAAGCTTGCAGTCCCCCGCATCCCAGATCCTGACTGATCCGTCCGTGCATGCGGTGACCATATGCTTCCCGTCCGGCGCACAGGCGACGCAGACTATCCACGCGCCGTGCGCTTCCGTGGTCCCGAGAAGCTCCTGCGTTTCCACGTCCCAGACTTTGACCGCGTTTTCGCCGCCGCGGGCCTCCCGGCACGGCGCAGTGGCGATTCTCTTTCCATCGGGGCTGAAGCAGAACAGCGCCGTAGGCACGGAATGGCCCTTGAACTTCTCGCTCTTGCCGCTGTCCGGATGCCAAATCCGGAAGGCGTTGTCGTCCAGGCCGCCCCATGCTATTCCGCCGCCGTCGGGCGACCAGGCGCATTCGCAGTAGAAGGGGTTGCCGGGATACGTGATCCTCAGGTCGCCGACTTTCCTGTTCTCCGCGATGCTCCACACCTCGAGGCGGTCCTCGCCGCCCGTGGAGATTCCGAACACGCGCTTCCCGTCGGGCGAAAAACCCACGGAAAACAGGTGATGGCTCGCCTGGAAGTGCCTGAGCGGACGACCGGTCCCGATATCCCAGACCTTTACGCACGGGAAATTGCTCGGGCATCCGGTGACCGCCGTCTTCCCGTCCGCAGAGAAGGCGAGACAGCTCAGATCCCACTCCTGCCTGAGCACCGGATTGCCGAGCACCGTGACCTTGAAGCCCGCGTTTTCCAGGCAGGATTTCTCCACCCCTCCGACTACGAGCTCGTCGAGTTTCTTCCTCATGGCGACTGACAGTCTCGCGGCTTTCTTCGGGATGGGCTCCGAGGCCTCCCAGGTCTCTTTGTAGCCGTTCGGCCAGACCGTGAAGGAACCGCCGGATCCGATTATGTCGAGCAATGCCAGCGCGCGGCCGGCGAACGGCGCGATTTCGCCGTCCTTATTACGCGCGACCAGGGAGTAGAACTTCTTCTCGAATGCGCGGACCAGGCAGGCAACCTGCCTCTCCCCCATCTGCAGCGGCGCCTTGATTTCCCTCTTCGGCCAGTAGCGGCCGATTATTTCCTCCATAAGCCCTTCAATCCGGTCCTCGCTGTTCCCCTTCTTCTCGTAAAGCCCGGCCAGCCGCCATGCCCGCCACCAGTATTCGTTGATGCCGCAGACCCCGGGCCGAGAAATGCGCTCGAACTCTGCAATCTCCCCGTCGACGGTCAAAACAGGATTGTACGTGATGAAGAGGTCGTGCTCGTACGTCGGCTCCAGGTCGCGGAATTCCCAGACCACGCGGTCTTCCAGGATTTTCGAGCCCGCCTTCGGCCGGAAATCCCGCATGTTACCCGGCGTCATGCCGTTGAATCTCGCCTCCAGCACGGCCTTGCCTATGGTCCCGCACCAGCCGGCGCCGGTGTGGAGCACATATCCGGTCCAGCACTCCGTCAGCTTCTCCCCGAGTTGAGCCTCCGCCTTGCCCTGCCAGTGGGGCGTGACCGAGGCGCCCTCGTCGGCCTCCGGGACGAACCCGAATTTCTCTGAATGCGGTGAGAATCTGTATGTCACGACCAGGGTCTTTTCCTGCTTCTCCGGGAACTCCATATCCCAGGCGAACCAGTCCCTGTAGAATGTTTTCCTCATCGGTCCCGCGGGACCGGATTTCGGATCAAGCGTCACCTCGGCGAACTTCAGTTCCGCGCTGCCATCCAGGACGCGGAATTCCGCCATGCTTCCGCTGCGGGGGAATCCCACCTTGAGAAGCTCGCCGGCTCCGGAATTGCACAGGTGGAACACCGCCTTGACTTCGGTCCTGTCCGGGAAGATATCGAGCACCACCTCCTCGGCCGTCATGACGACGCGGGTTTCGACCTGCGGGAGCGGGCTCTGGCCGAACATGGGCCTTGGCGGCCCCAGGGGCGATGAGTCCGCCCATGCTGCCTGCGAACAGCAAGCCAGGATGAACGTAGCCGGAAACGCGAGTCTGAAACGCATAGACCCTCCATGAAACTCAACCCTGCAACGCTGAAGCTGACCGCCTTCCTTCTTCGATCCTGATTGAGGGGTTCCAATCGGTCAGCGTCCACCACCTTCCACGGCACACGGTTGTTTCCTGACCGCATGCGGTCTACGGTCTACTCGCTAATCCGCCCACGGTCCACGGTCACGCCCTGGCCGCGCACGGTCTACGGTGGTTTTCTGTCAACTGCATGCTGCTCGCTTATCACCGCACACGCCCCTACGCCCCACGGCCCTACGGCCAACGTCTTGCTGTCCACGGTCTGACGCTCCCGCTTCCCGCTGCGCGCAACGCCCCCACAGTACCGTGATCTGCGGATTGTGCGCAGGGCCCGCGGGCTACATGACGCCCAGCTTCTCGAGCCTGTACGAGTAGAACCCAATCATCAGCACGCCCATCAGGCATACCAGCGCCATGCCCCCGGCGGCAAGCGCGAGGTTCAGCCGGCCCATCCAGACGGACTGGCCCAGCCGCGCCTGCAGTCCGCGCCTTGATCCTATGACGGCCAGGCCGATGAGGAGCAGAACGAGCGAAAGGCCCATCGCGAGAGCGAGAACGCCGGCAAGGCCAATCCAGAAGACTCCGGCGGAAGCCGAAATCAGGAGAATCACAATCGAAGCCGGGCACGGTACCAGTCCGGCTGCGACGCCCCAGCGCCCAATCCGGGCCATTGTTATCTCCTCTTCGTCGAGCGCCGCGGCGGACGCCATCACCTCCCTGGCGGCCCCGAACATCCCCTTGAAGCCCCCCTTCGCGAGCATTCCCCATGCCGCCTTCCATGCGACGTACAGAAGCGGAGAAACGCCAATCAGCAGGACCAGGATCCCGCTCCCGAACCCAATCCACGCTTCCCCTGCGTCCCTGAACGCCTGCTTTTCCATTGCCGACCTGGCGAGCTCGACTCCGACGCAAAGGAGGACTGCGGTGCCCGTATGGGTGATTGTGACCACGAGCGAAAGCCAGAGGGCGTGCCTCGGCTTCGTGTTCCCCCTGATGAGGAACGCCGCGACAAGCGCCTTGCCATGTCCCGGGCCGAGGGCATGGAACATCCCGTAGAGCAGCGCGAACCCCATGAAGGCCATGAAAAGCCCCAGGCTGAAATCGTCCGTCAGCTTTCCGAGCATGCCGCCAATCTCGTCCATGCCCGTCTGCATGACGGAATAGAATCTCCGCTTGATTCCCATGCTCCGTGCAGGCTGCGCGGAAGCCTGCACCGGGGCGGGGATCGCGGTTTCCCCTCCCTCCCCCCGAGCGGCAGTCCCCCCGTTCTTCGGGCTTTCCGACACGGCGTAATCGATTCCTATCCCACGGTTGTTGGACAGGACGGAGACCGACTTCACCTGGACGAGCCTGTCCTTGCACGACACGAGTGCGTTTTCCGCCTTCTGCGTGAATGCAGCGTAGATCGTGTCGTCCGTGAGATCCACCTCCAGCCTGTGCGTTCCAGGCCCCCGTTCAGGGAGGTCGGCCACGACAACGTAGGAAATCGAGTACTTGTCCTTGGCGTCCTTCCTCCTGGCTATCTTGAATCCGCTGATGTCGCCCGCAGGGAGGGACGAGTCGCCGCTCCTGATTCTCAGGAAATGGCCGAATTTCCCGAAATACGCGCTCCAATTGTCGGTCAAAGCCGTCATTTCCGGGTCGTCGACCTGGCCGTCGCCGTTCTCGTCGGCCTCCATGAGCATCGCCATGCAGGTCGTCCTGTCCGGCGTCAGCACGAAGGCTATGCCGCACTCGGAACCGGCGCCGAGCTCGACCTTAATCTCGATGTCGAAGAAGATGTGCGGATGCGCCTGCGCTTCCCCCGGGAACGATGCGAGCGCCGCGGCCGAGGCGATGGCCGCGGCCGCGCATGTGCCGGCCAGGCTCCGAAGACGCCTGCCCGCGCTCATTTCAAAAGACCGCTCCATCCGCTCAAGTCCACGATGCCCAGCATTGAAATGCCCTTAAGCACGGCAAGCATCCCGGCAAGCGTGACGGCCGTGCCGCTGACCAGCGGGAGAGCGCGCGCGACCCTGCCGCCCGCGATGCCGGCTCCAGACGCCGCCTTGCCAGCATAGACAACGGCCACTCCGATCCCCACAAGCACCGAAGCGAGGCCGAGGCTGAAAGACGCTATCAGCAGAAGGCCCACGTGCGCCGCGTCGAAAGCGATGGATATCAGCAGGACCGCCAGCGCCGACGGGCACGGAACCATGCCGCCCGACAGGCCGAGCATCAGGAGGTCCTTCCTGCCGGGTCCCCGGCGCGGCCCGGCCGGGCCCGACGCATGCCCGGACCCGGCAGCCAGCGATTCGCAATCCCCGCCCCCGCTTGTCGGCGCGTGCGACTCTCCAGGGCGGCCTTCCGGGCTTTCTCCGGGGTCGCAGATTGGCTCATGGCCGTGGCCGTGCGCAAGGCCGCCGTCATGTGCATGCTCGTGGTCGTGCGCGCTGCCGTGCCCTTGGGGGAATTCGTGGCTGTGCCTCCAAATCCGCCAGCCGTGCTCCGCTTCATGGACGGGATGCCGCCCGCCCTTCCGGAACCTGAGGAAAATCGACACGCCTATGATTGAAACCAGCAGGCCGGACGCGATCGTCATCCACGGGAACACCCGGTCCTGACGGAAAACCCTCGAAAGGGACAGCATGAGGATTCCAATCGCCACGACGGAC
>JBFZBV010000100.1:0-7948 GCA_041308285.1 Planctomycetota bacterium
CTGCCGGGGCGCGGCGCGGGCGGCCGTCCGGGCCGGCCCGGGCCATGAAAAAGGCCAGGAAAAGCAGGAGGAGCCGGCCGCTGCGGGTGCTGGCGGGCTACGCGGGCTGGGCGGCAGCGGTCCTGCTCGTCGCGATGCTCAGGCGCTGCCCGTTCAGGGCGGCGATGGCGCTCGGCTCCGCGGCGGGGAGGCTCGCGTACGTCTTCGCCGCGAGGGAGAGGCGCGTCGCGCTGGAGAACCTCTCGGCGGCCTTCCCGGACCTCACGGAGGCGGAGCGGAGGTCCGTCGCGCGGAGATCGCTCGCGAACATCGGCGCCGCCGCGGCCGCCGCGGTCGCGTTCTCCGGGATGTCCGACGATCGAATCCGCGGGCGCATCGCGGGCCTGGACGAGCTCAGGCTGCAGCTCAAATCCGTCCTCGATCGCGGCAGGGGGCTCATAGCCATGACCGGCCACCTGGGGTGCTGGGAGGCGCTGGCAGGGGTCAACGGCAGGATTTTCAAGGTGCACGTCGTCGCGAACAGGCTCAACTTCAAGCCGTTCAACAGCCTGATCGAGAACATCCGGGCGTCGTTCGGACTGCGGACGATATACCTCTCCGAGTCCCCGAGGGAGATTGCGCGGGCCCTCAAGCGGAACGAGATAGTCGGCATCCTCCCGGACCAGGACATAAGCTTCCTGCCCGGCGTGTTCGTGGATTTCTTCGGCAGGCCCGCCTGGACTCCGGTGGGGCCCGTCATAGCGGCGAAGCTCTCCGGCGCGCCCATGTTCCCCTACTTCCTGGTCCGCGACGGGGCGCGCTACCGCTGCGTATGGGGCGATGAGATTCCGGTCTCCTTCGGCGGCGACAGGAAGGAGGACCTCGCGAGGAACACGGGGCTCTGGACCGCGGCTTTCGAGAAGTTCATCCGCGAGTATCCCGACCAGTGGGCCTGGAACCACAGGAGATGGAAGACGCGGCCCGGTGATCAGGCGGGCGGAGGCCCGGGCCTGCCGCCTGCCGCTGGAGAGGGGGATTGAGCCCGGGGACAGGGGTCCTCGGGCAGGCACTGCTGGAATCTGCGCTCCCCGGCCGCGGCCGCGCGTCACTTCCCTATGCAGAACCGCTCGAAAATCCGGTCCAGCGCCGCCTCGTCCGCGAGCCCGCCCGGTATCAGCCCGAGGCTGGCGAGCGCGCCGCGGATTTCAATCGACGCGATTTCCTCCCCGAGGCCCCGGCGCAGCGCGCGCCTCGCCCGCCCGACGCAGGCCGCCGCGGCGCGGACCGACGCTCTCTGCCTCGCGTTGAGCAGGCCCGCGCTCCCCGCCCTTGAGGCGCGGCCGGCCGAGACGGTCCTGGAAACCGCGGCCGAGAGCGCGGCAACCCCATCCCCCGTCAGGGCCGAGAGCCGCACGATTTCAGCCGACGGGAACGCGGAGCGCGCGGCGGAGTCGGAGAACGCCGCCGGCAGGTCCGACTTGTTGATTGCCGCCACGTGCGGCGGCCTCGCCGCGAACAGCCGGCCTGCGGCGCCCTCCAGGCCGGGCCTGGGGGCCGGCGGCAGGGGCGCCGACCCGTCGACCACGGCGACGACCACGTCCGCAGTCTCCGCGAGCCTCGAGTAGGAGGCCTGAGCCGGCTCTTCCGCGCCGCCCGGCCCGGGCCGGAATCCCGGGCCGTCGATGAGCGTGAACCTGACCGCCCCGGCGCGCACCTGCCCCTTGTTCGCGTCCACGGTCGTGCCGGGGCTCTCGTGAACGATGGCGGCCCCGCCCCGGACGCAGGCGTTGAAGATGCTCGACTTGCCCGCGTTCGCCGGCCCGGCGAGAAGGACCGTCGGATCGCCGGAGCCGGGCGCGGCGCCGTCGGAGGGCGCGTCCAGGCTCCGGAGCTCCTCGAACGCACGGCCGAGCGCGGCGTCGATTTCCGCCGGGTCCGCGCGCCCGGCCTCCTGGTCGGAGAAGTCGATGCCGACCTCCACGAGCGCAAGCGCGTCGGCGAGAGCGGAGGACAGGACTGCGATGCGCCTGCCGAGCCCGCCCGTGAGCTGGGACGCCGCGAGCCGGGCCTCCGCGGAACTCCGGGCGGAGATTATTTTCATCACCGCTTCCGCCTGGGCCAGGGATATCCTGCCGTTCAGGAAGGCCTTCTTCGTGAACTCCCCGGGCGAGGCGTGCCTGGCGCCCGCCGCAAGGGCCGACTCGAGCAGGCCCTCGAGCACCGCCGCGCCGGACACGGAGTGTATCTCCGCGACGTCCTCCCTGGTGTAGGACCTGGGGGCCTTCATGAGGAGGAGGCGGGCGGGCAGCCCGCTCGAGGCGAGCGCTCCGGAACAGGCCGAGAAGCCTCTCGCGGGCGGCGGGGCGCAGCCTGCGGCCCGGAAGAGAGACATGGCGATGCGGAATGCGGCCGGGCCGCTGAGCCTGAGGATGCCGCGCGGGCCCCGGCCGCCGGGCGTGGAAACCGCGGCGATTGTCTCCCCCCGGGCGCTCATTCCTGCGCGGCGGCGAGCTTCCTGCGTATCAGGTACTGCTCGCCCATCCCAATCAGCGTGCTGACGATGATGTACATCACGCAGCCCGATTCGATTGTGAAGAACAGGAACCCGAAGACGACCATCATCACCGACATCATCTTCTGCTGCTGCGCCATCTGAGGGTCGTCGGCGGCCGCCGTCTTCATGGGCGAATACTTCTGGGAGACGAGCATCACCGCAATCCAGAGTATCGGCAGGAGGTTGAAGTGCGTGCCAAGGAACGGGCCGATTAGCGGGATCTGCGGGATGAACGCCGGGAACTCGAACAGCCTGTCCGGCCTCGCGAGGTCCGCCATGTACAGGAACCCCTGCTGCCTCAGCTCGATGCAGTAGCGCAGAGTGTAGAAGAGGGCGATGAATATCGGGAACTGGAGGAAGATTGGCAGGCAGCCCTTGAACGGGAGCACCGACACGCCGTGCTCCTTCATAATCTTCATGGTCTCCTGGGACTGCCTGTTCCGGTCGTTCTTGTACTTCTCCTTGGCCGCCTTGAGGAGCGGCTGGACCTTCTTCATCTTGCGCTGGTACTCGCTCATGGACATCTGCTGCTTTATCGAGACCGGGAGCAGGATGAGCTTGACGAGGATGGTCATGAAGATGATTGCCAGGCCGTAGTTGCCGAAGACCGCGTAGAACATCTTGAGAATCGCGAGAATCGCCAGCGCGAGCCAGGACACGAGGGCCTGGGGAAGGCAGAAGATGTAGCTCACGTCCATGATTCCAGAGATGTCGAACGCGGCCGAGACGAGGTGCTTCTTCTCCTTGGGCCCGGTGAACAGCACGTAGTCGTGCCTGAAGGACGTTCCCGGAGCCAGGTCCACGGGCCTCGTGGCGACGGATACGGCGATGTTGTCCGACGCCTTCTCGAGCTTGTCCTCGGCCGACATCTTCGGCGGCAGCTTCGCGTAGGATTCCGAGTCCGCCACGGGGGTGAAGAGGCCCGACTGGACGGAATCGGGCGTCAGGGCCACCATCACCGATCCGAAGTACTTGTTGGCCACGCCGAGCCAGTGCACGGCCACGTCGCGCACCGCAATCCTGCGGTTGTCCGCGCCGAACACGTCCGAGGGGCTGTAGTACTTGACCGTGGGGCTGCGAGCCTCAACCCCGAACCCCACGAATCCGTGCAGCATCCTGCCCTGCGTCTCGAACTCCGGCGATATGCCCGCAGGGCCGGTCAGGCTGTAGGACACCTGCGCGGGCGACGGGCTCGCCTTGTCGAGCAGCGCCTCCACCCTGACGTCGAGCATGAAGCCGGAAGACGCCGACTCCCCGTCCGGCCGGACGGAGAACGTCTTGCGGATTGACAGGCCGTCGCCGGCATTGAAGAGGAAGGCGACCGAGCCCGAAGAGGATTCCTCCACCTCCCAGATTTCCCGGTCGAGCCTGCCCGGGTCCTGGTCGAGAACAAGCTCGAAGGCGAACCTGCCGCTCTCCATGTCGCGCAGAAGCCGGAACGGCTTGCTCTCCTTGGGGAACGCGAAGGGATCCATGAAATTCTTGAGCGTGACCGACTCGAGCCTCGCCCCGCGGCTGTTCAGCAGGGCCGTGAGCTCGGAGGTCTCGAGAGTGAAGGATTTCGCCTCGGAAAGCGACGTGCGGCCGGGCTTGGCAGGGGCGGCCGCCGGCGCCGGCGCCGGGTCCTTGGGGCCCGCTGATTCGGATTCGCCGGGCACGGTCCTGTCCGGCCCCGGCTTGTCGATGGCCGCCTTGTCCGGCCGGGCCTGGTCCGCGGGCTGCTTGCCGGGCTCTTCAGTGCCGGGCGCGGGCGCGGGCTTGGGCTTGGACGGGGATATGAGGGGCATCGCGACCTGGAACCACAGCACCATTACCGCGGCGCTTAAGCCCAGTGCGAAGAGGAATCTCTTGTCCATTTCGAGTTCCGGAAACGCCCTTCGGCCGAAGGGCCGAGGCTGGCTGCAGGAGGGCTATTTCCCTTCCTTGAGCCGGTCGGCCAGGTAGTCGGGGAGCCCCGTGGCCTCGTATATCTTCTTCATCGTCTTCTCGAAGGGGTATGTCAGCCTGTGCCATGTGACCTTGTTGCCCTCGAGAGTGACGTAGCTCGCCCTGTTGTCGTTGTCGCGGGGCTGGCCGACGGATCCGATGTTGATTAGGTACTTGTGCTTGTCGATTTCGAACGTGTTGTTGAGCGTGGACGAGAAGTAGAAGTGGTTGTCCTCGGTGAAGACGCCCGGCACGTGCGTGTGCCCCACGAAGCAGACGTGCTCGAACATCGCGAAGATGTCCTTCATCTTGTCGGGATTGTTCACGTCCCTGGGCATGACGTATTCCCTTGTGGGGACCCTGGGGGACCCGTGCACGAAGAGGATGTCGCCGCGCTTCTCCCTTTTCTTGAGGTCGCCCAGGAAGTTCCACAGCTTGTGGTTCGCGCCCTGGTCGGCCTTGGGATCGTTGAGCTGGTCCCGCGTCCAGTCGACGGCCTGCCGGGCCTTCTGGTTGAAGTCCTCGGCCAGGAACAGCACTGCCTCCTCGTGGTTGCCCTGCAGCGTGATGTCGAACCTCTCCGACATTTCGATGCATTCCCTGGGATTGGGGCCGTACCCGATGACGTCTCCGAGGCAGATTACTTCTTCGGGGTTCTTGCTGTCGAGGTCCTTCAGGACGACCTCGAAAGCCTCGACGTTGCTGTGGATGTCGGAGATGATCGCTAACAACTTGGCCTCTACGATTCAAAATCAGGATTCCGGCACATGCCTGAACCTGGTTCCGCACGACGGACACGCGAGTTCGTCGGTGCGCGCGTCCCAGTTGCGCGAAGTCCCGCACTTGGGGCACGGCCTTTCGGCTTCGTCTATCAGGAAGACCGGGATACCGTCCCTTATGGGGAACACCAGCCCGCATTCGGGCCGCTTGCACGATATCCTGGTCTCCTCGACCCTGACTCCTGCCTTGCAGAGGGGGCAGGCAAGGATTGCAACCAGTTTTTCGGGCAACAACGCCGCACCCCGCCGCAAAAGGCACTTTGATCGGGCAATTTAGCAGAAGCGCGCCCGAGTGTCAACACGAGGGTAAAAATATTTTGTTTGAACGGCATTTGGTGTAGAATCCTCCATCGCACTGCGGCTCCTCTCGTACGGATTTTGCCATGGCGAAGGACTTCCAGGACATAAAGACGTTCTGGCTCGGAAACAAGTACCTCTCGAAGTCGGCGTTCATCAAGGCGCATCCCTATCCGTTCCTCGTGGATTCGGGCAACGCGGCGATAGGCAAGCCGAACATGGACTTCGAGACGATTGCCTCCGCAGGGGAGACGGACCGCAAGCTCTTCGCCCAGATGGTCCAGGTGAACATGGAGTCCAAGATTTTCAAGGTGCTCAAGAAGGGCGAGGCGAGCTTCGCGAACAAGATTACCGTGGGTCGCAGCGCGAACAACGACATCGTCATCGAGCACCCCTCGATTTCCAAGTTCCACGCCTTCTTCACCCTGAACGAGCTCAACTACAACTACGATCTCACGGACGTCAATTCGATGAACGGATCGAAGATAAACGGAAAGCCGCTCGAAGCCATGAAGAAGTGCGAAATCAACAACGGCGACGTCATCGCCTTCGGCACGGGTCTCACCTTCCTGTTCCTCCTCGCCAGGGACCTCTTCTCCAGGATCAAGATACTGGAGAAATTCATGTAACCCCTTCTGCGGCCCGCCACGCACCGGGGTTCCGCGTCCCCGACCGCGACATGTTGTATTTTTGTATTGGATTAACACAGCAATTATTATATATTGCGATCAAAATCGGGACGTCCGGTATTCGTCCGTTTGTTGGCTCTGCCGGTGAAAATATGAAATGCCCGTTCTGCAAGTCCGGGGATAACAGCGTGATAGACTCGAGGTCCTCCAAGGACGGCTATATAATAAGGCGCAGGAGGGAATGCCTAGGCTGCCGGCGCAGGTTCACGACCTACGAACGCGTGGAACGGACCCCGCTCAGGGTCATCAAGAAGGACGGATCCAGGGTGCCCTTCGAAAGGGGTAAAATCCTCAAAGGCCTGCTCAAGGCCTGCGAGAAAAGGCCGGTGTCGACCGCCGAGATTGAGAACGTCACAAACCAAATAGAGGTCGAGATTAACGAGAACTTCGACAAGGAGGTGGCATCCAAGCACATCGGCGAACTGGTAATGGCCAGGCTCAAGGAGCTCGACCAGGTCGCCTACGTGCGATTCGCCTCCGTGTACAGGGAATTCAAGGACGTGTCCGAATTCCTCGAAGAACTCAAACCCATGGTCAAGAAGAAGAAACAGCCTTAACTTGTCCAGAATCCTCAAGGTCAAGGACCGGGACGGCGCCGAGCTCGACTTCGACGGCGCCAGAATCTCGGAATCAATCTTCCGGGCCGCATCCTCCGTCGGCGAAGGCGACCGCGAAGTCGCCGACGAGCTTGCCGGCGTGGTGACACTGTTTCTCGAGAAGCGCAGCTCCGGGTCCATCGTGCACACGGCGGAGATTGAGGACATGGTGGAGCGCGTGCTGCTCGAGACCGGCCACGTCGAGGCCGCCCGGGCGTACATCCGCCTGCGCGGCGACAGGGAGCCGCCCGCAACGGACGAGGAGGATTCGAAGCCCGGCGAGCTGTTCCCGGGAATGGGGATTTCCGTGGTCTCTTCGGACGGCGGCGCCCTGTCGGCATGGGACAAGGGGAAGATAGAGAAGGCCCTCAGGCGCGAGGCGGGCCTGGGGGCCCGCGAGGCGCAGGACATTGCACGGGCCGTGGAGGCGAGAATCATGGCCCGCGGCGCAGGCAGGATATCCTCCGCGCTCGTGCGGTCGCTGGTCGACGCCGAGCTCTTCGACAGGGGGCTCATGGACGAGGTCGGCCGCCAGGCCGTGCTGGGCATGCCTGCGTTCGACTTCAAGGAGATGGTTTTCGCCGGCGGCGGAGGCCGGGTCTCGCCCGAAGGCGCGGTCCGCGGGCTGGCCGGGAAGGCCATGAGGCAGTTCGCGTTCCGCGAGGTCTTCTCGGAGGAGACCGCGCGCGCGCACGCGGAATGCGAGATTCACGTCGAGGACGCAGGGTCGCCCCTGCACCTCGCTGAGGCGTTCGTCCCCCTGGAATACGTGAAGAGGTTCGGCGCCTTCCCGTTCGCCAAGGGCGCGGGCGTGGAGCCGCCCGAGGGGGTCGCGGAGACGGCCTCGGACCTGGCTGCGCTGGCCGAGGGGCTCGGCACGCACCTGAGCCGCGGGGTGGATTTCGGCTACGTGAACCTGTCCATGGCGCCGCTGCTCGACGGGCTGGACGACTCGGCCGTGGAAGAGGCGGCCGGGCTCGTGCTATCCGCACTGTCGAAGGAGGGTTCCGGAGGCGGGCCCGGCTCGCGGCTGAACATCTGCGCGGGCGTGCCGGATTTGCTCAGGTTCACCGAGGCCCGCGGCCCGGGCGGCAGGAAGACCGGCCGGGGGTTCGGGGAGTACTGGAC
>JBFZBV010000101.1:0-11558 GCA_041308285.1 Planctomycetota bacterium
GGCCGAGACGCCGGGCGCCTGAGCCGATGCTTGTCGCGGGCGATGCGCCGCTTCCTCTCGAGGCCGAAGTCGCCGATGTAGAAGTGCTTCAGCGTCTCAATCTGCTTTGCCGCCTCGAGAATGCCCAGAAGGTCCCTTAGTCTGTGCCCCTGGTGGAGGGACGATCCGAGCATGCTCCTGGGGACGGTAAGCCCTTCGTGCCCCGCGACGATGACGACCACGGGCGCGCCGTGGTATTCGGCGCTAATCCGTTCCGCTTCCTTCCTGAGATGGTCCTCGATTCTGTGCGTCTCGTGCATGATGCCTCCGCTGTATAGCCGGTTTCTCGACCGGATCCGCGGCCGTCATTATAGATTGTCCCGGTTGCGGGAAAAGCGGCGCACTCGACACGGGAGGGCGATTTTTGCATCATTTCCAGGAAGGGCAGGGTCCGCCGCGCAACTTGAGGAGCCGGCCGGCAGGCTTGAATCCCAATCTGGAGGGCCGCACATGGACTGGGAGGAGATTTTCACGAGGATGGCTCCGCCCGGGTCGTCGCCCGGCACGATGAGGTTCAATCCCGAGGCGCCGAAGTCGTCGGTCTCGGTGATTTCCTACGGGCCCGGGGAAATCGAGGAGAAGTCCTCCTGCGCGGTGGGGGACATCAAATCGCTCCTCGGCAGGATGCCGGTCACCTGGGTCAACGTCGAAGGGCTCGGCGGAGGCGAGGCAATCACGGGAATCAAGGACGCCTTCGGCATCCACAGCCTTGCCATGGAGGACGTCCTCGATTTGAGCCAGCGCACCAAGGTCGAGGACTACAAGGACTTCATCTTCGTAGTAGCTGATTTCATCCCTCCGGGCGAGCCGCCCAAGCTCGAGCAGTTCAGCATGTTCATAGGCAAGGATTTCGTAATCACCTTCCTCGAGCGGCCTGGAAAGTGGATTGAACCCGTCCTGCAGCGGCTCCGCCAGGCCAAGGGCATCCTCAGGCTCCAGGGACCGGACTATCTGGGGTATGCGCTACTGGACGCGATTGTGGACGGATACTACCCCGTGCTGGAGTCCGTGAGCGGCAGGCTCGATGAACTGGAGGAGGATGTCCTCGGAGGCCGGGGCGCGCAGTCGCTCGGGACTCTGCACGGAATCAAGCAGGACCTGCGATCGCTTCGCAGGACGGTCTGGCCCCTGCGGGAAGCCCTGAACTCGCTCCACAGGGACGGGTCGGCGCTCATACGGGAAGAAACCAGGGTCTATCTCAGGGACTGCATCGACCACTCGATACAAATCATGGAACTCATCGAGACGTACCGTGAGCTCGCGGCGGACCTGGTCGAACTGCACTACGTCAACATCGGCAACCGCACGAACGACGTCATGAAGCTTCTCACGATAATCGCGACCATATTCATCCCGCTGGGCTTCATCGCAGGCGTGTACGGAATGAACTTCAACACCGGCGCATCGGTCCTCAACATGCCCGAGCTCAACTGGGCTTTCGGATACCCCTTCGCGCTCGCGCTCATGTCCTCCGTGGCGCTGGGGCTGCTCTTCTTCTTCTGGCGAAGGGGATGGCTTGGAGGAGGAAAGGCCTGAGCAATCGGCGGGCATCCGGGAGCATCATGATGGGTTCGGGCCCCACGGGATCAGCCTGACCTGCCGGGTGATGGAAGGCCGCGTGGATTACTGAAGCGGATCGGTTTTGCCGTTCGCGAGCGCAATGGCGCACAGCCGCGCGATTTCCTCGGCTATGCGCGCGCCCGTAGCGGCCTCGATTCCCTTCAACCCGGGCGAGGCGTTCACCTCGAGCAGGAAAATCCTCCCCCGGTGCTCGAGGAAATCCACTCCGGCCACCGCGAGGCCCGCGTGGAGAGCGGCGGAAATCGCCGGCGCCGCCCACGGTCCGGCCGGGTCGAGGGCCGCCGCCGCGGCGCCGCGGTGCACGTTGGCGCGGAAATCGCCGGGTGCCGGAGTCCTGGACATCGCGGCGGCCACCCTGCCGCCTGCGACGAACGCGCGAACGTCCCTGGCGCCCTCCAGGTACGGCTGGACCAGGGCTTCCTCGCCCTCCGAGGCCAGGAGTTCCGCGTAGGCGCGCAGCGAGGGTTCGTCCCGGATAATCGCGGCCCCGCCGCCCTGGGTCCCGACGTCGGGTTTGACCACGACCGGGAATCCGCCCAGCAGTTCCGCGGCGCGCACCGCCTGCGCGCCGGTGACCGCCAGCGCGGACGGCACCGGGACGACGCCTTCGGGCAGGGGGCCGAGGAGGACGGAAGACTTCTTCCTGCATCTCCTTATCGCCTGGGGGTCCTGCAGGGACCTGCATCCGCGGCGGACCAGGAGATCGAGGAGGGCGATGGAGCGGCCGAAGAACCTGGCGCCCAGCCTGGGGACTGCGAGGTCGAACAGCGGGGGCCCTTCAGGCGGCAGGAATTCCGCCGCGGGGTCCAGGACGGAGGCTTCAATCCCGAGCGATTCGAGGGCCGCCTTGATTCTCCGCGTGGAATAGTACGTGTCGTCGCTCGAGAGGATGGCCGTCTTCGGCATGGTCCCTCGCCAAGGGATGTTTCAAAGGCCCGCTTCCCTCAGCTTCTCCACCGCCTGCTTCTGCTCGGCGGAGAGGGTCCGCGGGATTTCGATTTTCACGGTGACGTTGTGGTCTCCCTTCGTGCCGTCGTCCTTCTTCGCGCCCATCCCCCTGAGGCGCAGGACCGAGCCGTCACGGACGCCGGCGGGTATCTTCAAATCGGCCTCGCCCCAGTAGGTCGGCACTTTGACCGATCCGCCCAGCAGGGCGTCCGAGATGCGGACGGCGACTTCGGAGAGCACGTCGGTCCTGTCCCTGCTGAACGTCTGGTGCCCGCCTATGTGGATTTTCAGGATGAGGTCGCCGTCGGGGGCCCCTCCGGAGCCCTTGTCGCCGAGCCCCGCGAGCCGAATCCGGGCGTCTTCGCTGATTCCGGCCGGGATTTTCACGGAGACCGACTTCGTCTTCTCGACGCGCCCCTGGCCGCCGCACGTCCCGCACGGCGACCCTGTCCTGCGGCCCGTTCCGTTGCAGTAGGGGCACTGCCGGTTGAAGGCGAACGTGCCCTGGGAGAACTGCATGACGCCGGCTCCCCCGCACGCGGGGCAGGATTCGGACGCGGCGCCCGCCTCGGACCCGGTGCCGCGGCACGTTGAGCACTCCTCCATCCTGGGGATTCTGATGTTGCTCTTCCCGCCTTTCATCGCGACGTCGAAAGGGACGGTCAGGGCTAATTCCCTGTCCTCCCCCCTTCTGGATCCCTGGCCGCCGGAGTCCCTGGCGAATCCTTCGCCCGGGTCGAAGAAGGACCCGAACAGGTCCCGGAAGCTGCCGAACTCGTCGAACGAGAACGTCTTCGGCCCGCCCTTGCCGGCGCCGCGGCCCTTGAATCCGCGGCCGAAGAGGTCCTCGAAGCCGGAGAAGCCCGCCGCCCTGGCCGCGGAAAGGTCGTCGTACTTCTTGCGCTTCTCGGGGTCGGACAGGACGTCGTAGGCCTCGTTGATTTCCTTGAACTTCTCCTCCGAGGCCTTGTCGCCCGGGTTGCGGTCAGGGTGGTATTTCTTGGCGAGGGTCCGGAACGCCTTCTTGATTTCCTCAATGCTGGCGTCCTTCTTGACCGAAAGCAGGTCGTAATAGTCTTTTCTAGACATCTGTGATCCGGCTGCCGGCGTCAATGCCTGGCCATTAGGTCCACGTTCTTGTCCATGCCGACGACGATGAGGATGTCTTCGGCCTCGATGACGTCCTCGGCGTGAGGCACGTTGATGATTTCCTTCGAGCCCCTGCTCCCCCGTTTGATGGCCACGAGGTTGACGTTGTACCTCCTGCGGATGTCGAGATTAATCAGGGACTTGCCGACGAAGTGGGGCGGGGTCTTCATCTGGACGATGACGTGGTGGTCGGCGAGCTCGAGGAAGTCCATGAGGTTCGGCTTCGTGAGGCGCTTGCCGAGCCTGTGGGCCGCCTCCTCCTCCGGGTTTATCACCTCGTCTATCCCGAGGTGCTGCAGGATGCTGGCCTGCGTCTTGGTCATGGCCCTGGCGATGACGGTCCTGACGCCGATTTCCTTGAGGAGCAGGGCCGTGAGAATGTTGCTCTCGAAGTCCTCGCCGATGCTGACCACGGCGACGTCGACGTCCCGGAGGCCGTGCTCGATGAGGGCGTTCTTGTTGGTGGCGTCGAAAGCGACCGCCACGGCCGCGAAGTCCACGGCTTCGTTGACCAGCGACGCTTTGCGGTCGATTGCAATGAGCTCGGCCCCCTCAGAGGCGAGCTCCTTCACGAGGTCCATGCCGAACCTGCCGAGGCCTATAACCGCGAACCGCTTCATGGGTCCTCCCCGCCCCGCCGTCATCACCGCGGGGGAAGGAAAGATATTAAAAGGCATAATCCGCCGCCGCGCAAGACGCGACCGAGGACGGAGCGTGTCGGAGCCGCGGGGCTCAGCCAATCATCACGGTCTCTTCGGCGTACGAATACGGAGTGCGCTTCTCCCTCGCGGCGAGCGCCAGCACCACGGTCATGGGGCCGAGCCTGCCTATGAACATCACCCCTATGATGACGAGCCTCCCTGCGACGGACAGGTCGGCGGTGATGCCCGTCGACAGCCCGACCGTCGCGAACGCGGAGACGACCTCGAACAGCACCGCGCGTAAGGACCTCGTCGGCTCGATAAAAGCCAGCAGAAGAGTCGCAGTGAACACCAGAAGCATCGAACAGAACACAATCGCCAGCGCCTTGCCCAGGATTTCCCTGGGGATGCGCCTCTTGAACACCTCGATGTCCTCCCTGCCCCTGAAGATCGACCAGATGGACAGGCAGAGGACGGCGAACGTGGACGTCTTGATGCCTCCGCCGGTCGACCCGGGCGACGCGCCGACGAACATGAGGAACATGACGGTCACGAGGCCGGCAGACGTCAGCGCTCCGATGTCGATTGTGTTGAACCCCGCCGTCCTGGAAGTGACCGACATGAACAGGGCCGAGAGGGTCCTTTCGTCCGCCCCCATGGATGCGAACGGCCCGCCGGATTCGGTCAGCAGGAAGACCCCGGTTCCGAAGACGGTCAGCAGCGCTGACGTGTACAGCACAAGCCGGGCGTGGCCGGAGAGCCTTTTCATCCTCTGGGCCTTGCGGCGCCGGAACAGGACGATGCGGAACAGCGGCACGATGCGCAGCCTGAAGATTTCGTTCATCACCGCGAATCCAAGGCCTCCTGCCACAATCAGGCCCATAATCACGAAGTTGAACCCCGGCATTGCCCTGTAGGGAATCAACCCGTCGGAGTTGAGGCTGAAGCCCGCGTTGCAGAAGGCGGAAACCGAGTGGAACACCGAAAAGCGCAGGTTCCCGGCCGGATGCGAGGCCCCGGCCCCGGTGGCGTATATGAGCGCCGCCCCGGCCGCTTCCACGGCGATTGTCGACGCGAATATCGACACCAGGAACTTCTTCACCGTGCCCAGGGCCTCCACGTTCAGGGAGTCCTTTATCACGAAGCTCTCGCCCATGCTCATCCTGCTGCCCAGGGCCACGGCGAAGAAAGTGGCGAACGTCATGATACCGAGCCCGCCCAGCTCCATGAGAATCATCAGTATGACCTGGCCGAAGGGAGTGAAGCGGGTGCCGGTGTCCACCACCGCGAGCCCGGTCACGCAGGTCGCGCTCGTCGCCGTGAACAAGGCGTCCAGGAATCCGAGCCCTTTGTGATCCGTGGTGGCGTTCGGCAGCAGGGCGAGCGCCGCGGTGCCCAGCAGGATGATTGCAGCGAAGCTCAGCACGAATATCTGTATCGGTTTCACGTCCAGGGACAGCAGGAAGCGCTCGAACGAGATGATTCTGAGCAGGACGTTCAGAGCCAGATAGAGCTCAACGGCCACCAGGATGGATGCGATTGACTCGGCCGAGGATTCTTTCATGGCCAGGGGGAACAGGACGAGCGCGGCGGCCAGGAGCACGAAAAGGGTGATTTCGCCCCTGTGCTCGGAGATGAACTCGCCCCGCCTCCGCGAGCGCACGAATCGGATGACGAGGTCCAGCGCGAAGACCGCCGCTATCGCGGACTCGACCCAGCCTGCGGCGGTCGTGAGGATGGCGCTCAGGTCGAATCCGTACTTGGCGGGTATGACGAACACGACCGCGGCTGTGCAGGCCGCCATGAAGGCGTTCCGCCCCGGAGCCGCCAGGCGCCGGGACAGGCGCCTGGTCGCGGGGAGGCGCGCGGTTTCCAGATGGCCGCGGTAGCCGTCCCGCCCGGTTAATCCGTCGTTGCCGCTCACGCCGCGGAGAATCCCCAAAGCCGGCCTGTTATTCGGGCTCCTCCACCGTCGGGAGCGCGGTGCTGGGTTCGATTCGCGTGCGCTTGGAAATGACCACCACGCCGCCCGGCGACACGTAGTACTTCTCCCTGTCCTTTTCCAGGTCGAAGCCTATCTCCACGCGCTCCGGAATCTTCACTTCCTTGTCGATGATGGCCTTCTTAATCTTCGCGTGCCTGCTCACCTGCACGTTGTCCATTATGATGGACTTCTCCACGACGGCGAAGGAGTTCACCCTGACTCCGGGGGAGAGAATCGACCTGCGCACTTCGCCGCCGGAGATGATGCAGCCCTCCGAGATCATCGAGTCGAAGGCCACCCCCCTGCGCCCGCCGGGCCAGTCCTGGGCGAACACGAACTTCGGCGGCGGCATCTGGGGATGGTGCGTCCTGAGCGGCCATTTGGGGCTGTAGAGGTCGAGCACCGGGGAGACGGCGACCAGGTCCATGCTCGCCTCGAAGAAGGCGTCGACCGTCCCGACGTCCCTCCAGTAGCGGGGCCTGCCGGTCGCGGGGTCCGAGAAATTGTAGGCGTAGACCGGGTAGGGCTTAATCATCGCGGGGATGATGTTCTTGCCGAAATCGTGCGCCGAATCGTTTATCCTCGCGTCTTCGACCAGGACTTTCTCCATCACGTCGCAGTTGAAGACGTAGACGCCCATGGACGCGAGGCAACTCCCGGGCTTTCCCGGAATCTCCGGCGGCTTCTGCGGCTTCTCCTTGAACCCGATGATGCGCCAGTCGGAATCGACCTCGATTATCCCGAAGGACGATCCGAGGTGCGAGGGGACCTCGATTGCGCCTACGGTCAGGGCCGCCCCCTTCTGGACGTGGTGGTTCCACAGCCAGCTGTAGTCCATCTTGTAGATGTGGTCGCCGGAGAGGATGAAGACGTACTGGGGGTTTTCCTCGAGGATGTACCTCAGGTTCTGGTATATGGCGTCGGCGGTGCCGAGATACCACGATTCCCTCACCCACTGGTGCGGGGATATGGGCATGACGAACTCGTTCAGCGTGTGTGGCAGGAAGCCCCAGCCGAGCCTGAGGTGCCTTATGAGCGAGACGGACTTGTACTGGGTCAGGACGTAGACCTTCCTCAGGCCCGAGTTGATGCAGTTGCTGAGGGTGAAATCTATGAGCCTGTACACGCCGCCGAAAGGGACTGCCGGCTTGGCGCGCTGCTCCGTGAGCGGCCCGAGACGCTCGCCCCTGCCCCCGGCAAGAAGCATTACGATTGAGTTGCTTATCATCGGTCCTGTTTCCTGACTGGAGCCCGGCCGCTGCCGAGGATTTCATCCCTCACGCGGTCGAGACCTTCCTTGCCCAGTAGCGCCGCGGCGACCACCTTGCCGCGCTCGACGCCGGGCTGGTCGAACGGGTTCACGCGGTACAGCGCTCCGCCCAGGACCGTCGAGACCATGAGCATCTGGAACAGCCGCCCTGCGGACCGGGCGTTCACGCGCGGGACCGTGAGCCTCGCCGTGGGCCTGGAAGCCTCTCTAAGGGCCACCTCGGTGCCCGTGAACTCCGCGTCGAAAAGCTCCGATATCCGGTGCCCGCCGAGATACTCGAGGCTTTTCATGCCCGGGTACAGCCGGGGGATTTCCAGGTCGGAGCCCGGCTCGCCGACGCGCAGGAACACGACGAACTTGTCGTTCGGCCCCTCCGCGTAGAGCTGTATCTGTGAGTGCTGGTCAGTCGTGCCCAGCGCCCGGAGCGGCGTCGACCCCGCGAAGACCTCTGATCCGTCCAGCGATAGCCGCTTGCCGAGGCTCTCGGCCCAGAGCTGCCTGAACCAGTCGGCGAGGTCGTAGAGCTTCTGTGAGTACGAGAACAGCACGACCATGGGTTTGCCCTTGGCCGCGTGCATCGCATGGCAGCACGCCCCGAAGAGATAGGCCGGGTTCCTGAGCGGGTCCGAACCGGTCCATTCGGCGTCGACCTCCCTGGCGCCCTCGAGAAGGGCGTGGATGTCGATTCCGCCGGCCGCCGCCGGGAGGAGGCCGACCGCAGTGAGGAGGGAATATCTCCCACCCACTTCCGGAGGGACGGGCAGGGTCTTGAACCCTTCCTTCCTGGCGATGGCCCTGAGGTCGCCCTTCTCGGGGTCGGTGGTCACCCAGAGCCTGCCTGATATCGGCCCGCCGGCGGACTTGCGGAGGAGATCAGCGGCGATGAGGAACTGAGCCATGGTTTCCGGCGTGGATCCGGACTTGGTCACGACGTTGAAGGCCGTGGTCTTGAGATCGAGGCCGGAGAACACCTCGTTCAGGTATTCCGGGTCGATGTTGTCGACGATGTGGATTCCGAGCCTCTTCTCCTTGCCGGTTCCGCGGCCCGCGGGCGGGGCGGCGGCGCTCAGGAGAGCCCTGGCCCCCAGCGCGGACCCTCCGATTCCGAGCACGACGAGGTCGCTGAATCCCGCTCGAATCTCCTGCGCGGCGGCGGCCGAGGCGTCCTCCGCCCGCTTGTCGTGCAATGCGTTCGCGAAGCCGTATGCGCCCTTCTTCCTGTTTTCCGAGAGAGTCCTGTGCGCCTCGGCAATGCCGTTTTCCATCGCCTTCACGTCCTCCGGCGACAGGCCGTGGGCCCCCACGGCGGCGGACGTGGCGTTCCGGAAATCGAAGGATTCGCGTTCGGAAGACTTGCCCGGCATGGCGTGGACCTTAAAAAACACATTGGAAATGCGGTAACTCGCGAAACCCCAGTATATTCGGATATTCGGGCCGGGTCAACCCGGACATCGACTGTTCGCGGCGGGCGAGGTCAGCATGGGGGCGATCAGCCTTGCGAGCGGATTTCGAGGGGCGGAGGGCCGAGGCGGATTATCCCGGCTCGGGCGCCGCGCGTTTCCTGCCGGTTTTCCGGAGACCGCTCCTGCGTCGCTTCCGGTTCCCCGGCCGCGATGGGGGTCCGCCCCCCGCGACGGATCCCATTGCGGACGGGTCCACGCGGCGGCCCAGCACCGCGGAGAACACGCCCGCGAGGTCGGCCGCGGTGTAGTCGGCGGGCAGGAACCTCAATCCGAAACCGCCCACAAGCACGGCGCCCTTGAGCCTGTTTAGGGCGGCATTCAGGATGTCCGCGTGGTCGAAGGCGAGCCTGGGGGGATTCGCCGCGTCGAACCACTTCGCGGATTGGGCGTCGTCTCCCGCCTTGGTCTTGTCCCGGCCGGGCCGTACGGCCCCGATGTGGGCGACCGTCACGGTCCAGCCCCTCGGGTCCCGGCCCGGGTCGCCGAAGCTGTGGAACTGCGACAGCTGCACGCCCTTGAGGCCGGTTTCCTCGAAGAGCTCGCGCGAGGCTGCTCTGGCGATGGGCTCGTCCTTCTCCACGAATCCGCCGGGGAAGGCCCACGCGCCTTTGAAAGGCTCGTTGGCGCGGCGCACGAGCAGGACCTCGAGCCTGCCGCGCTCGATTCTGAACACCGCCGCGTCCGCGGTCAGGGACGGCTTAGGGAACTCGGTCTTCGGGCGCACGAATGCATCTCCTCAATGTGACCGGGAGGGATCGCTCCCGGAACGCGGCCGCCTGCCGGCCCTGCCGGACGAGAAGGCCGACACGGCCTCGAGAATCCCCCCGCCGATGGCGTTCGCCTTTTCGGAAATCGTCCTGCATCTCCGCGGGTCGACGACCGGGTCGACGTCGCCGATTTTGAGGCCCTTGGACACGCGCGATCCTCCCCGGATGAGGCCGCGAATGATGCCGCGTATGGCGGACCTGACAGGCACGCCCGCGACCTGGCCCACGATCGCGCCTTCGTCCACTACGTCCCCGATTCGGGCCGCCGGTTCGAAAACGCCGTCCGCCGGAGCCCTGAGCAGGATGAGGTCCCAGTTCCACTTCGGGGGATTGGACCCGGCAGCGAGGAAAGGGAGGAGATAGGACTCGGGAGGCGAGGCCCGCCCCGTGTCGGGGGCGGTGGAACCTTCGTACAGGACGCGCCCCAGGTCGTGCCCGGCGTCGGTCTCCACGGCGGCATGGCAGTCGGATCCCGGGGAGAACCCGGGGCCGATTCCGACGACGAACTCGGCGTCGTCCATGGTCGTGCCGAGATTGCGCTTGGCCATGCGGCCGTCGACCAGCACGTCGAAGGCATGGGATTTCAGAATCCGAGCCTCGGGGTCCACAATCAAAGCCACTTCGTCCCGGTCGAGCACGGCTGCGATTCCCGCGGGGTCGTCCGGATTCGCGAGCTCCGCGGTCACGCCCTCGACGGAGGCCCTGCCTTCGAAGACGGCCTCGGAGAAGGCGGCGAGCCTCCTCACGCAAAGGGGGTGCGGCAGCTCGGCGGCAACGACCCTGAAGCCCGCGAGGCACAGGCGCCTTATGCCCCCGGAGACGAAATCGCCCGCGCCGCGCACGAGCACGGATTCACGCTTCGCGTCCACCGGCCTTCTCCTCCTTCATCGTTCCGGGCGAACTGATGCCGGCCTTCGCGGCGAGTATCTCCGAGAAGATGGACAGGGCGATTTCCGGCGGCGTCTCGGCGCCTATGTTGAGGCCAATCGGGGCGCGCACGGCCGCAAGGGCCTCGTCCTCGACGCCCTGCTTCCGGAGCGCAGCGAAGACCGACGCGACCTTGCGGGAAGACCCGATCATGCCGATGTAGAAGGCCTCGGACTGCACGGCGTTAGCCAGCGCCTCGGCGTCGGCCGCGTGCGCGTGCGTCACGATTACGACCGCGCTCTGCATGGTCATGAGCTGCCTCAGGGCGGGGTCGGAGTAGGCGAGCGTCCTCGTCTCGACCGCCAGCGGGAAGCGGTCCTTGCCGGAGTACTCCGGCCTGTCGTCTGCGACCACGGCCTGCCAGCCGAGCTGCAGCGCGAGCTTGTAGAGCTCGAGCCCGATGTGCCCGCCGCCGCATATGACTATCCTCGGCCCCAGGCCGAAGGACTCTATGAACACGAGCGATTCACCCCCGCACTCCGCGCCGATTCCGCCATGCTTCTCGGGCATGAGCGAGTAGTACTTGAGCAACGTCCCGCCCTTCTCGAGGAGGTTCAGGGCGTCTTCGATCACACGCTTCTCGAGTATCCCGCCCCCCACGGTCCCCTCGGTGCGGCCGCCCGGCAGGACAATCATCCTCGCACCGGCCTCCCGGGGCGCGGATCCCTCGATCTTCACCACCGTGGCAACGGCGGAGCGCGGGTGTTTCCCCAGGATTTCGGCTATCTCCGCGTAGGTCATTCGCAGGTCCTCGAAAGGAACGGGATCGATTCTATCACAAGACCGCAT
>JBFZBV010000102.1:0-8578 GCA_041308285.1 Planctomycetota bacterium
CCTTGAGCCTGTGGGACACGCCCCTGGCCCAGTCGACGTTGACGCTGTCTTCGCGCAGCATGTCCTTGACGTTCGGGTCCAGGTTCTCGTCCAGCTTCGCCGTGACGAATGCGGCAGCCGCGTCGAGACCGCGGGCGGAAGCCTCGTTGAGGATGGCGGAGTGGATTTCCAGGTGCGCGGACGAGAAGACCGCCTCGCTGTACGCCTCGATTCGACCCTTGTACCTGTCCCAGATGGACGGGACGGAGAAGGACTGAATCGCCTTGAGAGTCTCCATGGCCTCGGCGTGCTTGCCCTCGGAGGAAAGCGCGTCGGCCCGTGCCGCGAGGGCCGCGGCTTCGGACTCGGCCACGCGCAGGATGCGCTCCGCCGCGTCGGAGGCCGCCTTCCTGGCCTGGCTGTTCCCCGGGCGCTCGGGGAATCCGCGCAGGATTTCGATGGCCTCGCCGAACTTCTTTTCCGAAGCCAGGCGTTCGGACTTCTCGAGGAGGCTGCTGATTTCGTTCGCCGCGGCAATCCGCTTCTTCTCGTTGAGCGCGGCAATCTCATCCCTGCACAGGGTGACTATCCGGCTGTTGGGGTACTTCTTCCTCAGATCCTCGAGCCTCTTCACGACCTCGTCTATTTCGCCGGGCCTCTCGTCGGCCCAGGCCTTGAGCGCCTTGAACTCGTCGAGGCCGGGCGTGGCGTCCGCCGGGGGCTGGTCCGGTTCATCCTCGGGCCGGTCCGGCCTGGGGGCCTTCGAGGACGACCCCTGCGCGGGCTTGCCCTTGTCCTCGTCCTTGCCTCCGCCTCCGAAGAGGACCGCGGCCAGGACCGCGGCGACGGCGATTGCCGCAGTGATTCCGCCTGCAATCACCGCCTTGCTCTGACCGGACTTCGGGGAGAGGCGGCGGCTCTTCTGCGCCGCAGGCCGGGCCTGGGGAGGGCCTTTCTTGAGGTATTCGGAAATCTCCTCCTTGAACTCCGCGGGAGTCTGCTGCCGCATGTCCCGGTCCTTCTGCATGGATTTGATTATGATGCGGTCGAATCCCTCGGACAGGTCCGGACGCCTTTTTGAGGGCGCTTCCAGGCTCTCGGACAGGTGCTTCTTGAGGACGAGGACGGGCGACGGGGCGTCGAAGGCGTGCGTCCCGGTCGCCAGGAAATAGAGGGTCGCCCCGAGCGAGTAGATGTCGGCGCGGATGTCGACGTCGGCCTGGGCCCTTATCTGTTCGGGGCTCAGGTAGTAGGGCGTCCCGACGATGGCGCCGGCGTGGGCGTCTTCGCCCTCGACGCCTGCGGAGCGCGCAAGGCCCATGTCCGTCAGCTTAATCTTCCCCTCGCGGTCCATGAGGATGTTCTCGGGCTTGACGTCCCTGTGGACCATGCCGTTGGCGTGGGCGTGCTCCAGGGCCTTGGCCACGGACAGCCCGATTTCGATCACGAGGGGCTCGGCAATCCTGCCCTTTTCCTTGAGGATTTCGAGGAGGTTCCTGCCCTCGAACAGCTCCATCGTGAAGAAGACGTGGGTGTCGGTCTCGCCGGCGTCGATTGCCTGGACTATGTTCTCGTGGTTGAGCCTCGCCGCGGCCTGGGCTTCGGATATGAGCAGGGCGGTGTTCTTCTGGGAGAGATCGCTCTTTGGGATGAGCTTGAGCGCGACGAGCCTGTCGAGGCTCAGCTGGCGGGCCTTGTAGACCATGCCCATCCCGCCGCGGCCGATTTCGGAAACCAGCTCGTAGCCTGCAATCCTCTTGGCGGCCTGCGCCCTGCGCGCGGCCTCTCCCCTGACCATCTCGACCTGGGCGCTGTTGAGCAGCCCGGCCTCGACCAGCAGGTCGTCGATTCTGCGGGGCTGGCCGCCCTGCTTGCGCGATTTCTGCTCGGTCTGGACGCACTTCTTGAGCTGCTCGGGCGTGATGAGGCCCATTGCTACGGCGGTCCTGCCGAGGGAGAGGTCTTCCTTGTCAGTCTTCTTCTCTGGGCTGTTGGTCATCGTGCAACGCCGCCCGCCGAAGGCGTGCCGGCCGGGCGTCCGGGGGCTTACTCCACTTCTGCGAGCCACTCCTGCGCCCGGGGGTCGGTGCCGCCGAGCTTGATGTACTGCTGGTAATACTTCTTGGCCGCCGTGCCCTTGCCCGTCCTCTGATAGCACCTTCCGAATATGAGCAGCGACGGCAGGTGCGGCGTCGAGCCGGTGACGAGAGGCTGCAGCTTCTGCATGGCAGTCAGGAGTTCGCCCTGCCGGTAGTAGAGAACGCCCCAGTTGTACCTAGCTTTGACGAATTTGGAGTTGCCCGCGAGCGCCTTGGTGAAGGCTTCATGGGCTTTCTTGAAAACGCCCTTGTTCCCGTAGATGATTCCCATGTCCGCCCATGCCCTGTAGTGCTTGCTGTTGAGCGCGATGCACTTGAGGAAATCGGCCTCGGCGTCGTTCATGTACTTCTCGCCCATCTCCACGTGCGATGCGCCGCAGAGGTAGTAGATTTCCGCCGCGAGGGTCTTGCGCTCGACCTGGGATTCGATGCGCTCCGAGCATTCCGCTGCGAGCTTCAGCGCGGCAAGAGCCTCGACGTACTTCTTCTCGAGGTACTTCGCGTATCCTGTCCCGTAATGGGCCAGGGCTGAGTTCTTGTCGGCCTTCAGCATCTCGGCGAGGGCTTCGTACGCCTGGCCGAATTTCCCGGCCGACGCCATTATTTCGAACATGAGATAGCGCGCCTCGAGATACCCGGGCTGCTGCTCCAGGATTTTCGCGAGCAGCTGCTCGGCTTTCTCGTCTTCGCCGTCCTTGAAGTGGCGGAGGGCCTTCTTGAAATCGGGAGCCATGGCGTTCGAGCCCTGCTCTTTGGCCATCCTAATCCACGCGCCGGACCGGTCGCGCACGTAGCCGAGGGCCTTCCTCGCCGCCTCGTGGTCGAAGTCGACGGCGATTACCCATTCGAGCACCTCCTCCCGCTTCTCGAACAGGCCTTTCTCGTCGCACCACTCGGAGAGCTTGAAGAACCCGTCCGCGTCGGTCTCGGACACGAGCTTGAGCTTCTGGTCGAAAACCTTCAGGAGCGAGGCCTCGTCCTCGATTCTCGAGACGGAATCGGCGGGCACCGAAACCTCTCCGGAAGGCGTCTTGACGGTGATTTTCCCGCCCTCCTCGCCCACGATTTTGCCCTTAATCTCCCTGCCGTCCTTGGTGGCTACGACGTCCGCGGCCGCGGCTTGCGCGGCCAGCGCCAGACCGACAACGGCTGCGAACAGGCATGAAGTCTTCATGGGAAATCCGATCAATGGAATCCTCCAGGGATGGATGTGCTGCCGGGTCGGGCGGTCGACCGCACTGCAACGGGCCGGCGCAGACAGGCCCATCATTTGTTGATCACCAAGTACACGCCGTCCCTGTGGTTCGTGTTGGAGTCCTTGTCCTCGAAGGAGAAATCGAACTCCTTGTTGAACTTCTCGCCCTTCAGGACGTCGCCGGGATTGTCCGGATTGTTCGGATCCTTTCCGGGTTCGCCCGGATTCCCGGGGGGTTTGTTGGTGCCGCCGGGGTTGTTCCTTCCGCCGCCGCCGCTGGGCGGCCTCGGGAATCCGCCGCCGCCGCCCCAGCCGCCGCCTCCTCCTCCACCGCCGCCGCCGCCTCCCCAGCCCAGAGCGGAGTCATAGAGCGCGAGGGACCCGAACGCACAAAGAAGAACAAACGCGAAGATAGCCTTGCGTAGCATGCGAGGCACCTCAAAGCATAGAAGACCGACAGATACCCAACTCTTCTATGACATTAGTGTAATTGGGGTCGCTTTTATATACGAACAAAATCCCGGAAGATTGGGAAAAAAGTTGCAGATTAGCTTTTAAGCGTCAGGGACGGGCCTGAGTTAGGTTTTTTTAAGCCAAATAAGCTTGATATTAGGTATATTATAGGTAATATATACTACAGAACATCTCTGTGCGAGGCGGCGAATGCAGGTCGAGAAAACCGACGAACCCGTCAAAGTCAGGGCGGATTTCAGCGAAGGCGGCGGAATAAGCCCCATCCTTCTGAAGCGCGGGGCGAGGGTGTACAAGGTCGAGCGCGTGAACGGCAGATGGGAGGACCGGGAAGGGCTCTACAGGATTTTCTGTTTCTCGCTCACCGTGGATTCCGGCGACGTCTTCCAGGTCGCCTTCCGTCCGGGAGAAGCGTGCTGGAAGCTCACGTGCGTGGCTTTTCCCGGCTAGCCGCGCCTCGCGCGATTGGCGGCGGAGGGGGGCGCGCTCGCGGTTCATGATTGCGCGACATGGAGGTGGGGATGCGTCCGCAAGGCCCGTGGGCGGAGCGCCGATCCGCGCGGGGCATGGTGCTGCACGCGGACATCGACGCGTTCTTCGCGTCGGTCGAGCAGCTCCTCCACCCGCGCCTTGCGGGCAGGCCGGTCGTCGTCGGTGCGGGCGTCGTCGCGTCCTGTTCTTACGAGGCCAGGAGGCGCGGGCTCCACGCCGGGATGCCCATCAGGGAGGCGAGGGAGCTATGCCCCGGCGCGGTGGTGCTGGCCGGGGACAGGCACGTGTACGCGTCCTTCGCGGCGAAGGTCTTCTCCGCGCTCGAGTCGTTCGCTCCGGGCCTGGAGACCCATCTCGACGAGGCCTACTTCAGCCTGGACGGCCTCGGGATTCCGCAGGGCGGCCTGGAGGCCTTCGGCCGGTCCGTGCGCGCCGAGGTCGCGCGCAGGTCCGGCCTGTCGGTGACGGTCGGAATCGGGCCCGGCAAGATGGCGGCTAAAATCGCCGGCAAGACGGTCAAGCCCGGCGGCGTGCGCGCGGTCGACCGCGACGGGCTCTTCGAAATGATGACCGCCATGCCGGTCGAGGTGATTCCGGGAGTGGGGCGGGTCACGAGGCGGATTCTAGCGGACTTCAACGTCCGCACGGTGGGGGCGCTTCGCGCAATCGGCCGTGACTCGCTCAGGGCCGTGTTCGGCGCCAGGGGGCCGAGGCTCTTCGATTTGTGCCGCGGCCTGGACGAAGCCGCCTGCGAATCCGGCGGGATTCCGGCGTGCATCTCGAGGGAGACGTCGTTCCACGTCCCCGCCTCGGACCCGGCGGAAATCGAGGGCATGCTTTTCTACCTCTGCGAGCGCGCGGCCGCCGAGGCCCGCAGGCTCTCGCTGTCGGCCTCGGTCGTATCCGTGAAAATCCGCTATTCCGACCTGCGCGGCGACGAGAAGCGCGCGGCCCTGCGCGGCCCCACCCAGCGGGACGACGTCGTGTTCGAGACCGCGCTCTCGCTCCTGCACGCCCTCCACCGCAGAAGGGCGGGCCTGAGGCTCGTGGGCGCGGCCCTGTCGGGGCTCGCGGGCGACCGGGGCACGGACCAGCTCGACTTCTTCTCGGGCGGGACCGCTTCGCGAAGGGACTCCCTCTACAGGGCGCTCGACGAGATACGCGGCAGGCACGGCCACAAGGCGGTCGTCGCAGGCCGCTCGCTCGCGCTCCTCGGCATCCTCGAGCAGGACGGCCACGGCTTCGTGCTGCGGACGCCGTGCCTCACGAAATGATGATGAGCGTCGGACAGCGTGAATGCCGTACCCGCGAGAAGGTCGCACCGGCGGGAGGGGGCTTAGAGCTCATTTCAGCAGGTAACGCGGCCCCGTTCCCTGCGAAATGAGCTCTTGGGCGGGAACCGCGGTCTTGACGCGCGCCCCGGCCGGGGGCATCATTCCGTTGCCGCCATGACTGCGCAACAGAACCGGTCTCGCTCCCGAGCCCGGATTCCGCTTCGCCGCGCCGCGGGCGGCCTTTGGAGGCGTCGAATGGAAACCTGCAGGGCCGCCGCCGCTCTTCTGCTCCTCTTGTCCCTGTCCAGCCCCGCGCGGGCGGATTCAATCGAGGACCTGAGGAAAACCCTCGAACGGACGGCGAAATCCGGGTACGTGAGCGACCAGCGGGAGCGGGAAAGGGCCGTGCGCAGGCTCGGAGACCTGGGGAGCCTCGGGGCGGCGGAGCTCCTCGCGGAATGCCTCGGCGACCCCCTTCCCCAAATCCGCAACATGTCGGCGCGCGCCCTCGGATCCATGTCGAAGAGCAGGGACAGGGACGCCGCGGCAGACTGCGTCGCGAGACGGGCGCTGTGGGACAGGCAGTCCGAGGAGAGGCGGATTCATGCGGCCAGGGCGCTCGGGCTCATGGGATCGGCCGGATCACAGGAGCACCTGCGCCGGGTCTTCGCCCACGACCCTTCGGCAGCCGTGAGGGCGGAGGCCGCCCGGGCGCTCGGCCTTCTCGGCGACCAAGGCGCGGCGGACGTGCTCGCGAAGGGGCTTTCGAGGAACGACGAGTCCGCGGGCCAGGCGGCGCTGGCGCTGGGCAGGCTGGGCGCTGCCGGCTCCGCTGCGGCGCTCAGGAAGGCGGCGGCGGCGGGCGCCCACTGGACCGCGAGGGCGCACGCGATAGACGCGCTCGCGCTCCTCGGGTCGAGGGATCTCGGCGCGGCGTGCATCGAATGCCTGGGCAGGGACAGGGATTTCAGGCCCAGGATAGCGGCCGTCGAGGCGCTGGCAGCGGCCGCGGCCATGGAGGAAGGCCCGTCCTCCGGCGCGGCGTTCGCCGTCAGCGCGTTGGCCAGAGCCCTGGAGGACAGGGCCTGGCAGGTGTGCGCCGCGGCCGTGGAGACGTCGGTCGGAGTCTGGGACGTCCGCTGCGTGGACATGCTGGTGGAATTCCTCCGGAGGGCGGAGGGGTCGAGGCTCATGGTCGACGCGGTCGGGGCCCTGACCGTCTATCTCGGGAGGGACATGGGGTATTTCCACCAGTCGTGGAAGGGCTGGTGGGAATCCAACAGGGCCGGCTTCAAGCTGGGACCCAGGCCGGAGCGCGGGGCGCTGGGCGTCTTTGAATGCGGCAAAAGCTCGGGCGAGCCTCCGGAGAAGAAGCCCACCCAGAGCGAGTTCTTCTCCATGCCCGTCTTCTCGAGGAGCTTCGCGTTCCTCTTCGATTTCTCCGGATCCATGTCTTTCGGGTCGCTTGGCAGGGACAGGGGCGTCCCGAAGATCAAAATAGCCCGCGAAAGGTTCGAACAGTGCGTTGCGAAGCTGGGGCAGGATGCGAGGTTCAACGTCTACATATACCGCGAGGATTTCAAGTGGCCCGTCAAGAGATGGATGGAGGCTTTCCAGAACGACCTCGTCCCCGCGGTCCCCGTCTACAGGGGCCTCGCATCGATGTGGGTGCGCGAGGCGGAGGTCAAGGGGAGAGGCCCCTTCTACGACGGACTGGTCCTCGTGACGGAGAACCCGAGGATTGACACGGTCTTCCTCCTGGCGGACGGCGAGCCGTCGTCGGGCTCGCACACGGAAAAGGACGATTTCGTGGAGGCCTGGTCGGCGGAGAACCGCTTCAGGAAGGTGATGATCTGCCCCGTCGTGATTGGGTCTTCGGGGACGAACGTGGGCCTCATGAAGGACCTGGCCCGGTCTACCGGCGGGTTCTACATGCACCACAAGGGGGAGTAGGCCGGGCCGGTCTTCGGGATCCGGCCGCTCAGGCGTTCCTGCCTATCCCCCGGACGGTCCATCCCGCGGCCTTGAGAGCGTCTGCGTCGAGGCAGTTCCGCGCGTCGAACACTAGGGGCGTCCTGACCTTCCGCGCAAGGGCCTTCCAGTCGGCGCCGACAATCTCCGGCCATTCCGTGAACACGCACACGGCCTCCGATCCGGCGCAGGCGGCTTCGGCGGAAGGGGCGAAGGCGAGTCCCTTGCCTTCTTCTATGCGGTGCTCGGCGAACGCCGCCCGGGCTGCCGGGACCGCCTTCGGGTCCCATGCGGACACCTCCGCGCCCGCCTTGACGAGCTCCTCTATGACCGTTATCGACGGCGCCATCCTCATGTCGTCCGTGCCGGGCTTGAAGCTCAGCCCCAGCGCGGCAATCCTCTTGCCCTTCAGAATCCAGAGCTCCTTCTCAATCTTCCTCGCGAAATGGGTCCTCATCTCGCGGTTTATCCGCTCGACTTCCTCGAGAAGCCGGAACTCGTACCCGAGCTCCCTGGCGATGTCTATGAACGCGGACACGTCCTTGGGAAAGCAGGACCCCCCGTAACCGATTCCGGCGTTGAGGAAGGCCCTCTGTATCCTCGCGTCCATGCCCATTCCGTCGGAGACCCTCGACACGTCCGCTCCCGACAGCTCGCAGATTACCGCGACGGCGTTCATGAAGGATATCTTCATCGCCAGGAACGAGTTCGACGCGTGCTTTATGAGCTCCGCCGAAGCAACGTCCGCCACGACGAACGGGGCGCTGAAGCCCGAGTATATCTCCCGGAGCGTCCCCTCTGCCGCCTTGTCGGCCACCCCTATCACTATCCTGTCGGGATTCATCGTGTCCGATATGGCTGTGCCCTCCCGAAGGAACTCCGGGTTCGAAGCCACGGAAAATGACGCTTCCCTGGAGGCATACCGTTCGAGCGTATCCCGCACCCTCCTCGCCGTGTTGACCGGGACCGTGCTCTTCTCGACGATGACCCTATGCTCCCCGGGCCTCAGGTTCTCCGCGATCTCCCGGCAGACCATTTCCACGTACGACAGGTCGGCGCGGCCCGTCTTGAGCGGCGGGGTTCAGACTGAGATGAAC
>JBFZBV010000103.1:0-4348 GCA_041308285.1 Planctomycetota bacterium
TTCCCCTTACCCTCCCTCATGCTCTTCCCGCCTACCCTTCCTCTTCCACTTCCCCTCGCTCATCCGAGCTTCTCCGGCGCCTTCTCGTTCCATGCAAGCCGTGTACGAGTACGAGAACGTGGACGAGAACGAACTCTCAGCATGAAAGCACGAGTAAGGGACGGCAGGTCCTCCGGTGAAAGCGACCGACGGTATTTCACGGGAAATTCGGTCGCAAGCTGCCCCGAAGAATCCGGACTCTTCACCCCTGTTCGGCGCGGCCTGCCTGCGGCGGGCGCCGGGCTACTCAGGTCCGGCCTTCACGGACATATCCCTGAAGCGGCCGTATTCGCCGGCCGCGTCGCGCTGGAATGCGTTCCGAATCATCTTCTCGGCGTCGCCGGTCCACGGCCTGTTCCTGGCGTCGGCCAGCGCGAAGAAGTCGACCTTGGCGGCCTTGATGAAGGACTCTGCCAGCATGGAGGCGGTGGATTCGATTTCCGGGTACGGATCGGGCGCGTTCGTGAACCTGTCCAGGATGAACGAGAGCCCGCTGATGGGCGCGTAGTTGAGGTGCTCGCCCTCCAGCAGCACGAGCGCCATCCTGAACGTTCCGTGGTAGTCGTAGCGGCCCGCCGCGTGGGGTCCGCCGTAGCACGACTGCCCGGAGAACTTCACCCCGCCGAACGAGTCGGACCTGAGGAGGAAGGCCATGGTCTGCTCGATGCTGCAGTCGGTGAACGAAGTCGGGGCGCTGAGGAGCACGCGCGCGTTCAAGCCGAGCTTGGAGCAGATTTCCCTCGCGCGGCCCGAGTTGAATATGGCGGAGCTGTAGCTCCCCGGACCGGGCGAAGAGCACGTAATCAGGAGATACTCGTCGTGATGCATCTTCGCGTAGAACCGCATCAGGCTCTCCTCGAGGCGCAGCGCGGTCTCGAAGAACGACGCCTGGGCGGGGGAGTCCCACCCGTCAGGCAGGCATAGGACGAGGGCGTCGGAGCCGACCGCCCTCATGATTCCGAGGGTCGCCTCGAGCCTCGCGAACGCCGCGGCCCGGACCGTGCCGTCCGGGGACGTCAGCGTGCCGTAGTTGAGGATGTCCTCCTTGCCGGGCACGGTGAAGTCCCTGGACAGGTCGAGCACGACGCAGCCCGGGTTCACGTTCTCCTTGGCGAGGATTTCGGGGAGGCGCGCGGCTTCGGCGGCATCGGCGGCGTCCCAGGGTAGATTGATGGAAACCGTCTTCCACGGCAGCCCGGTCCTGACGAACGAGGCCACCGCGCCGATGCGGGATGCTGGCCCGCGGGCGGAGTCGAAGCCCTGGGGGCCGAGGAGGCGGGTCCTGAACGTCAGGGGCGCAAGCGAGGAGACCTCGATGGGGGCGCGGCCAAGCAAATCGAAGATGCTCTTGTCCGTGCAGTCGCTCATCCGTCACTCCCTAATCTGGCCCGGCGGACTCCGGCGGAGCCGAAGTCCGGCTGCGGCGTCTGATGACGTGCTCGCACACCGGGTCGCCGCGGGGTATTGACCTCCTGATATAGTACTCCAAATCCGGGTCGAGAGTCTCGACGAGCGCCTTTTCCATCGACGTGTGGGCCAGGCAGACGTCGTCGCGCGTGAACGGATACGGGCATTTCGACACTTCGATGACCATCTCGTCGGCGTCGTTCCTGGTCACACGCCAGTCCCCTCCGACGATGTCGAAGACCCTGACCACGTAGGCCCCGACGCCCGCCGTGCCGGGCCGCACCCTCGATTTGGCCGCCTCGCCCGCGCGCCTGCCGTAGGCGGTGCTCACGTCCCGTATGAGCTCGATTCCTCGTTCGCCGAACCTGGACGCCAGCGCCTCGTACAGGTCCCGAATCCTGAGCATGAGCCCGGGCACGGCCTTGCCGTATTTCCTGCCGGGATCCATGGGGTCGAATTCGATGCCTCTGTCTGCGCCCACGATAGCATCCTCAACATGGTCAGGACAGGCTGGGACCGGGGAACGAGCGGGTTTCGGCTTGTTCCCGGTCCATATCCGCGCGCTCCGCGCGGAACTTCGTTGCATCTCCTGCCGCGAATATTCCTGAGAAGCGGCTACAGGTTCAGAATGGGATCGATGACTTTCCTGAAGACCCTGCCCGTGGCCGTCTCGGAGAAGAAGAAGAGGAAGGGCCTTCCTTCGTCGCCCGCCCTCACGACTTCAGGGTCGATTGGGATTTTCCCCAGGAAGGGGACGCCCATGGACGCCGCCATCTCCTCGCCGCCGCCCTCGGAGAAGATGTCGGTCACCTCGCCGCACTTGGGGCACGCGAAACCGCTCATGTTCTCGACGACGCCGAGAATCTTGTAGTTGAGCCTCCTGCAGAACTGGATGGACTTGCGGACGTCGATGACGGATATCTTCTGGGGGGTCGTGACGATGACGGCGCCGGCGGCGTCGGGAATCATCTGGCACACGCTCAGCGGCTCGTCTCCCGTGCCGGGGGGCGAGTCGATAACCAGGAAATCGAGGTCGCCCCATTCCACGTCCTTGAGGAACTGCCTTATGAGGCCGATTTTCATCGGGCCCCGCCATATCACCGGCGAGTCAGCGTCGGGCAGCAGGAACCCTATGGACATCACCTTGAGGTTCTCGCCGAAGGCGACGGGCTTTATCACCCCCTCGCTGACGGTCGTGGAGACGCCGCCCAGATTGAGGAGCTGCGGCACGCTGGGGCCGTGGATGTCGGCGTCCAGCAGCCCCACGCGCTTCCCTTCCAGGGCCAGGGCGACGGCTATGTTCACGGCTACCGTGGACTTGCCCACGCCGCCCTTGCCGGAGAGCACCAGAATCTTCCGCCCGATCCTCCCGAGGTTGCGGGAAAGCGCGTCGGCTTCAGTGCGGTCCTTGTTGCAGGGGGCGCCTTCGCTCCCGCCGCAGCCCGAATCCTCCTTCATCGCAGGTTCCTCAAAGCCCTTGAATCCCGGGGATTCTATTTCCCGGGGACCCCGAACTCAACCAAATCTTCCGTCAGGGGCCGCCTCAGCGCCTGAACACCCTGGACGTGAGCGTGATGCCGACGTAGCCGAGCGCGATGTTGCCAATCCAGGTCCCCAGCCAGGGCGGTATCTTCGCCGACATGGCCAGCGTGGCCCCGATCATCATGAGCGGGTAGTAGCACACGAGTATCGGAAGGAAGCCGATGAAGAAGGCGACGAGCCTGCTCCGTGTCCTCGCCATTATTCCGAGCGGAGCGCCAATCAGCACGAACACGGCGGGCGCTGCGGCGTCCGCGTATCTCCTGTAGTAGGCCACCTCGACTTCGGCCGGCTTCCAGCGCTTGAGGAAGTGCGTCTGCTGATCAAGGGGGACAGTCCTCTTCTCCTCGCGGACCTGCCTGATTTCCTCCATGGTCAATTCCTCGAGGCGCTTGGGGCGCTTGGAGAGAATCTCGTCGAAGTTGATTTCGAAGGGCAGGATTTCGGTCGTGGCCTTCTGGAGCGACTCCGGGTCGCCCCGGTTGTATTCGGTGTACTCGCAGCCGGAGAGGGCGAGGTGGAGCCTGTTGCTGGTCTCGTCGAAGCGCCATGTGCCTTCCCGGGCGCAGATTTTCCTCCTCACCCTCCCCTTGTCCCTGTCGAGGTGCTGGATGATGATTCCCCTCAGCACGTTGCCGTCCGCGGACTCTATGTGGATCCTGTAGTCCGGGTGGAACGTGATGGATTTCTCGCCGCCCGAGAGGTTGGCGAGCACGTCGTTCAGGCCCTGCCTTATGAGATTCCTCTGCGTCCGGTTGGCCTCCGGCAGCAGTTCGACCTGCATGAAGTAGGTGAAGCCGCAGAGCGCGATTGCGAGCGCGAAGGCCGGGGCGAACACGGCCCTCAGGTGCACGCCGCTCACCTGCAGGGTCGATATCTCGCCGTCCGCCTCCATCCTGCTGAACGTGAAGGTCAGGGCCAGGAGGAACGAGACGGGCAGGGCAACGGTCACGGAGAAGACGACTATGGGAGGAACCAGATGCAGGAGCAGGCCGGTCCCGACCTCCTCGAAGCGGTAGGTAATCTGGAACACGCAGATGAAGGTTATCAGGGCGAGGATCACGACCGAGGAGAAGAAGAAGGTGAGCAGCAGCTCGCGGGCGACGGCCCTCTGCAGAATCGGGAAGGCGCTGAACCTCATCGGACTGCTTTCAAGCGCGGCGACGGGGCCTTGCCGGCGGATTGCCGCCCGGTGCACCGGCGGCCGCACGGCGGAACCACTCTCAGGATTCGAATGATAGCACACGGGGCCGGAAATGTCGCCAGGTGCGGCGCCCGGCGATGAAGAGTCGCGCGCGGAATCGTCCGTGGCTGTCGTCGGGAGCGGGGTTTTGGGGCTCGTGGATGACTTGCAAGATGGAGT
>JBFZBV010000104.1:0-2869 GCA_041308285.1 Planctomycetota bacterium
CCGCGAAGGGTGCTCCCCGGATCGGAGCGCGTCGAGGAATTCCTTCTCCCGCAGGACGCCGTCCCGCACGAGGAGGAAGTTCCGGAATATCACGCCCTCATCGCCGAGCATGGCCGAGTCCGGCGGCATCGACCCGGGCCGAATCCCGCCTATCTCGGCGTGATGGGCCCTGCAGGCGGCGAAGAACGCGGGCTTTACGCCGCCGGGACAGTACACGGGCGTCATGATTGTGAGGTCCGGCAGGTGCGATCCCCCGCAGACCGGGTCGTTCGTGAGAAAGGAATCGCCGGGCCTCATGTCCTTCACCTCGGCGGCGAGCCTCCTCACAGTCTCCCCCATGGCGCCGATGTGCACCGGGATGTGGTGCGCGTTCGCGACCAGCCCGCACTCCGGGTCGAAGACCGCGCAGGAGAAGTCCAGCCGCTCCTTGATGTTGGTGGAGAAGGCCGTGCGCCTCAGAGTCTCCCCCATTCGCGCGGCGATTTCCGAGAACTGGTTGCCGAGAATCTCCAGCATCACCGGGTCGGATTCCGATCGCAGGCTCACTTCGTGATCGGCCCCCTGCGAGTCGGTCAGGACCAGGCTTCCCGCGGCAGTCACCTCGGCGGTGAATCCCGGCTCCACCACGGTCGTGCTCGTCTCCTCGGCTACGAGCGCCGGGCCGCGGAAGGAGTCGCCCGTGCCGAGCGACTGCCTCAAGTACAGCGGGACCGTCTCCGGATTGGGCCCGACCATGACCACGGCGGCGCTCAGGGGCGTGAGCTTGCCGTGCGATGCGGCGCGGAAAGGCATCGCGGGCTTGTCCGTCGAGCCCGAGACCTCGGCTCGCATAGCGGATATTTCCACGGCCCTGCCCTCGTATGCGTGGCCGTATATCCTGCGGTGCAGGGCCTCGAACGCGGCGAGGTAGTCGCCGGTCGGCGGGGTCTCGACCGCGAGAGCGGCGCCTTCGCCCTCGTAGCGCATGTCCAGCATGCGCCTGGGATGCCCGACGCGCTCCGGCGATACGCCGTCGGCAACCGCCTCGCGGGCCAGTTCCGACTCGATTTCCGAGAACGCGGGCTCGAGCGCCCGGATCGCGGCGGGGGAATACGGCTCGAGAACCGGCCTCTGGGCGAACTTGCGGACGTCGGAAGTGCCGATGCCCAGGGCGGACAGGACGCCGCCGAAGGGCGGGAGGACGATTTTCCCGATTCCGAGGAGCCTCGCGACCGAGCAGGCGTGCTGGGGGCCTGCGCCGCCGAAGGCGACCATGGCGTATTCGCGCACGTCGAAGCCCAAGGCGGTCGATATCCGCCTGATGGGAGCGGCCATGTTCTCGTCCGCGATGCGGCGGAAGCCGTCCGCAATCTCCACGAGGCTCTTCCTGCTCCCGAGCCCGGTGTTGACCACGGCCGAGATTTCGGCGAGGCGCTTCTCGGCCGCGTCGAAATCGAGCCGGAAGGGGAAGTAGTCAGTCGCGATTCTTCCCAGGTAGAGGTTCACGTCCGTGACCGTGAGCGGGCCGCCGCGGCCGTAGCAGGCCGGGCCGGGGTCCGCGCCGGCGCTCCGGGGGCCTACCGAGAGCCTTGACCCGTCGTAGGAGCATATGGATCCGCCGCCTGCGGCCACGGTCTCGACCGCGAGCATGGGCGCGGAAATGCGCACGCCCGCCTTCGTCGTCTCGAACTGGTACTCGAAGCGGCCGTCGAACCGGGACACGTCGGTGGACGTGCCGCCCATGTCGAACCCTATAGCCTTACCGAACCCCTCCGCTGCGGCCACGGACGCGAAGCCCACGACCCCGCCTGCGGGGCCGCTGAGCAGGCAGTCGCGGCCGGTGAACCTCTCGGGGGGCGCGATGCCGCCCGCGGAGGTCATTACGCGGAGGCGCGGGTTCCCGAACCGGCCGGCGATGCTGCCGAAGTAGCTTTTGACCACGGGCGTGAGGTACGCGTCCGCGACGGTAGTGTCGCCGCGGGGCACCATGCCCACGGTCGGGCTCACACGGGACGAGACGGACACGTGGGAGAAACCGGCTTCCGCGGCCAGGGCGGCCGCGGCCTCCTCGTGGCGGGGGTTGCGGTAGGAGTTCAGGAAGCACACGGCGAGCGACTCCGCGCCGGATCGCTTGAAATCCGCGAGCGCGGCAGACACCTCTCCGGCGTCCAGGGGCTCGAGGACCCGCCCCTGGCTGTCGATGCGCTCGCTCACGCCCTTCACGGCCGAGAACAGGCATTCGGGCTTGATTATGTTCAGGTCGAAGAGCCTGGGCCTGTCCTGCATGCCGATGAGCAGGAGGTCCTCGAATCCGGCGGTAGTGAGCAGGGCCGTCTTCGCGCCCTTTCGCTCGAGCAGGGCGTTCGTGCCCACAGTGGTGCCGATCCTCATGTCCGCGTTGTTCATGGGCTCGTCCTTGCCGAGCCCCATGAAGAGCCGGACCGCGATCACCGGCGCCTCCTCGTCTGAGTAGACCTCGAAGGGCCGCCCCTTCCGGGGCGGGGCGGCGAACGCCGGGTTGAGGAGGAAGGCGCCGGCGGACGCGTCGAACCGCTCGATGACCGATTCGCCCTCCACCGCCCCGGACTTGTCGAGCAGCCTGAAGCGATACCCGTCGAAGAACCCCGAAGGGAAGCCCGCCTTCGACGGGTCCAGGACGAGGCTCCCGGTGGATTCCGCCGCGCACGACCCCTTGAACACGCCCGTGCTCAGGATTTTGAGCGTGCGGATTGCGCCGTCGGGCCCGCGCGCGATGCAGTCCGTGAAGGTCCCCCCCACGTCCATCCAGAATTTCCATCCGGAGAGATCGGCCATCGCGGAGATTCTATCATAACCCGGACGGGCCGGGACAAGAGAGGTTTGGCTCGTCCGGGTCATGGCGCGCGCTGCT
>JBFZBV010000105.1:0-7805 GCA_041308285.1 Planctomycetota bacterium
TCCCCTCCGCCGGGCGTGGTCAAAACAAAAACACAGAAAGGATTGAAGCAATGAAACTCGAAAGCCTGAGAAGTGAAATAGCCCTGGCCCGCGCCGCCTGTGATAAGGCAGAGGATATCGCCCGCGCCGCCGCTGGAAAACATCTCCATGCAGCTCTCGTCGCGCTGGGCGTGCCTGTCCGCGATTGGAAGTTGACCGTCCAGGCCATTCCCGACTGTGCGATAGTCGGGGGCTCCGCGTCCGAGGATGACAAGGCCGCTGGTGTCGCCGCCATTGCCGCCCGGGCCGCATTGGCCGCTGCGGTCCAGCGGCTTGCGGATGCCGAGAAGGGGAAATAACCATGCGAGTCGAACTACGAAACTCCGAGGGGCGGGTGCTCGCCGTAGTCGAGGCCGAGGGCGTGAGCGCTCCATCGGGTACATGGCGTCTGGCCGAGGAGCCTTGCCGAATATGCCAGATGCCCGATGAACTTGATGAAGACGGCTTGTGTCCGAGGTGCGCCGACGACGGCGAAGGCGAGCGCGAAGGTGACTTTGACCGCTGAAGATTTCCGCGTTTACGGCTGGCTCATCAAGTCCGCCGTATGCCGGATTCGAGCACGCGAAATGAGGGACGTCTACCAGTCCGCATGGCTGGCAGTTATCGCCGCGCACGCCGCCCGGGGCGGATTGACACCGGGATTCGCCTACACCGTGGCATGGAACGCCGGGATTGACGAGGCGAAGCGTCAAGCACACTGGCCGGGGCCGCTGCCCGCGACCCCAGATGACGATGGAGATGAACAGGTGATGGACCCGAAGGATTATCGCGAAGTTGACCCGGGGCGTGAGGTGCTACATCGTGATGATGTACACGCAGTACGTCGGGAACTACTGCGCCTTCCACCGGCACAGAGGCGTGCCCTGGCCCGTCGTTTCGGTCTTGACCGTGAGCCCGGGCAGTACGACGGGGGGGCTTCCCGGCGCGGCTTACGTCGCCTAGAGCGTGCTTTTCAGGAGAGGTCGAATGAATAAGGCATGCACAGAGAACCAAGCCCTCGAAATCATGGCCCGCTGTCCGCGATTCGAGAGATGCAGCGCCCCGGCGTGCCCGCTGGACCTGCTCGCGGCTGTGCGAGTCTCCTTCCCTGACGAGCCCAAGTGTACGTTAGGCCGCGCCCGTCGTGCTTCCATCGGCGCTGGAACTCCCCTCCCGCTGCAAGGACTGACCGCCCGGGAACACAGGGGAAGGCAGCAATGGCTCGCGATGCCTCAAGCCGCACAGGATGTTTTAAAGGCCCGTTCCAGGGGGGTTTTGGCCCGTTTGCGTGCGGGTTTCCCGGGGGGCGATTCTGATAGGGCTCTGACACCATGCCCACGGGGTATCCCTGAAAACGCCGGGTAAATGGTGCTTTTGTGATGAAAATCATAGTTGATACTCGCGAACAGATGCCCTGGTCCTTCCCTCCGGAGGTCGAGGTTGTCCGCCGCGCCCTCCCCGCGGGAGACTACGCCGTCGCCGGATTCGAGGATGCGGCCGTGGTCGAGAGGAAATCCCTCCCGGACCTTATCCAATCTCTGACATGGGGGCGCCCCCGATTCGAGCGTGAGTTGGAACGGCTGCGGCCCGTGCCCCACAGGTTCATCATCATCGAGGGGAGTCTGACGGATATCGTCTTAGGCAACTATCGGTCAAAGGCGAATCCGGCGTCCTTACTGGGTTCGATATGCGCGTTGATGGTTGATTTCGGAATCCCGTTTCTATTCGCCGGGTCGAGGGTCGCCGCCGCCGCCCTGTGCTTGAAACTGCTCTCGAAGGCTGTGTCGAGGTCGATGACCGCGAATCCGACGCGTCAGGATGCCCTACAAGCCTCGAAACTCGTTCCATGCGAGTCCTAGTGCCTCGGGATTTTCCTTGCCCTCCCCGCCGAACCTGTGCATGATGACTGCCGTTGAACTGAAGGAACACCATATGTCAAGACAGGCTCGCCCATGCCCCTCCCGAGGAAACGACGGAGCGGCCCCTTCAGGCCGAACAAGCTAACGGCGAGCCCCTTGATCTGAGGTGGCAGCATGAAATCCGCCAAGCGTATCTACTTCATTCCCGAAGGCGATGGATTGAAGGTCGTTGGGATCCAACCATTGCCAATCGCCCCGCCCGGCTGTTCATGCTACAGCGACGTATCATGGACATCGGGCGAGCCTGACCCCTACGGCTTATCCTGTCTGGGCGAGCTTGAGAAGTCCGCCCTGGCCGAGTATCTTCGCCGTGCTGGCGGGGAGGGGGTGAAGCATGATGAGCCGTAAGTCATGCCCTGTGGGTGCGGACCCCGCACAGCACTACGCCGCGGCATACGCCGAACTCGAGGACGTCACGGCACAGGCGCTACTCCATCTGAGGCGCGCCGTCGATGCTCTTGATGTAGTGCGTGAACTCCTCGGAACCGTCTCGCCGGGCGCGCCCGTGGAGGTCCGCGAGAGCCCGGCTGTGAGGACGTTGAAGGGCGCTCTCGACCGTCTGCGCGAGGGCATACCATTTGTTCCAAGCGAAAGGGAGGTTTAGGATGTTGACGAGGAATGAGAAGACCGCTCTGCGACTGCGCGAAGAACTCGGGGTGCGCGTCGAGGCCGCGCCCATGTCCGCTGTCGGGAGATACTATGTATTCCTCGGAGGCCCGGAGGCGATGATAGCTCGCGATGCCCGCGACGTCCGCGCCCTCGTGCGCCGCGCCGCGAGATGCCCGGGGTAGCATAGCACAGCCAGCCCAGACACAGCCCTGCCCTCTGCGGCGGGGCTGTTTTTGTTTACGGCTGTTTACGCGCAGTTTACAAGAACATCGAGCGCGAGGCGGCGAGGGGAGGCGGGCGCAAGCGCCAGGAAAAACGAGAGGAACGAAGTCTGTCTGTTCCGGCAACTTGCCGGAAGAGAAGGGGGAGGTCCGCGATAAGGTCGCCGCCGCCGTCGGCATGGCTGTGCATATCAACCTGAGTTGTGCAAAAGTTGTGCGGCCCTTATTTTCCCTCTCCCTGTGTCAAGGGTTGAAACGCCGCAATATCCTTGGATGTCAATAGTTTGCGCGAGGGGAGAGTCGAACTCCCAATCCTTTCGGAACAAGATCCTAAGTCTTGCGCGTCTGCCGGTTCCGCCACTCGCGCGATCCGGGCATCGGCCTGTCGGGCCGCCGTCGCGGCCGCGAAGCCGCATCACCCGGTGTAGCTCTTCCTCGCCTCGTACTCGGACTTGAGGATGTAAAGCAGGTCGAAGATCTGGATTTTCCTGAGTATCTTCTCGACCGAGTCGGAAACGTTGACGATTCTGAGCCCCATCTCGTTGGAAATCCTCACCACGAGGCTTATGGCCGCGCTGTCGATGTAGTCGACCCCGTTCAGGTTGATGATGACGTTCCTCACGATCCCGTCGAACTTCTCGTACACGACCTTGGAGATGAGCTCAGCCTCGGGCAGCGTGAATCTCGACGACGAGAAGCGGAAGATGAGCATCCCGTCCGCCACCTCGTAGAAAACCGGCTCGACCTGATCCTCCGGTTCCTGCCCCGCGTCCCTCCTTCTAGCAGCCATCTACCCCCTTTCAAACCTTGCCCGGTCCGGCCTCGGGCCGTCCTTGCGCGACGGCCCCGGCCCGCCGGGCGATGCAATGAGTGAATCCGCCCTGCTCTCCCCTGTCAAGGATCCGATACCGGCACGCCCTTCTCTGAAAATCCTTTCCGACGCCGGCAAAGCCGAATCAATACGACGGCCCCGGAACGTCCACGAACACCGTCTTCAACCCGAATTTCTTCTCCAGTACGCGCCCGAGTCCGAGCATCCCCGGCGTCTCGGTGTTGTAATGCCCTGCGAAGACCACGCTCACGCCGGATTCCAGCGCCTTGTGGAACACGAGGTAGCTCGTCTCGCCCGTCACGTAGCAGTCCAGCCCGAGCTCGGCCGCCTCCCTGAAATCCGCCCCCCCTCCGCCCGACACTATGCCGACGGTCTTCACAAGCCCCTTGCCGGCCCGGATGACCTTCGGCTCTCCGCCTATCTTCTCCGCGAGCGTGGAGACGATTTCCGCGAGCCGCTTCGGCTTCGCGAACCTGCCCCAGTACCCGATGGGCTTGCCCTTGACGAAGGCGAACTCCTTCCTCGCCCTGAGGCCCAGCATCTTGAACAGGAGCGCGTTGTGGCCGATTACGGGGTGCCGGTCGAGCGGCAGGTGCGCGGCGTAGAGGCCCATGCCGTTCTCCACGAGGAAGCGCACGCGCCGGAAGTCGGCGCCCCTCAGGCCCGAGAAGTCGGACCAGAAGAGGCCGTGATGGACAATCAGCAGCTCCGCGCCGGCGGCCCGGGCGGCTTCGAACGACTCCATGCACGCGTCCACCGCCAGCGCAGCGACCGATACGCGGTCCGGACCCTCGACCTGGAGCCCGTTGCGCGAGGAGTCCTCTATCCCCCTTATGTCCAGCTCCCCGTCCAGGAACGCCGCGATTTCCGAAAGCCTGACCGCCATCGAAACTCCCGCGCCGCCGCGCCCGCCCCCACGCGGGCGACCGGCCTAGCATATCCTCGGAAGCCCCTCGCCCCGGGGCATCTCGACCCTCTTCAGCCCGCCCACGCGCGTCTTGAGCACGACTACCCCCGGCCGGCCTTCGGAGACCCAGCCGATTATCGCCGCGTCGCGGCCCAGAGGGTGCCGCCTCGCGGCATCCAGGACCGCGCCCGCCGTCGCGGCCGACACGAAGGCGACAACCTTGCCCTCGTTCGCCACCGAAAGCGGGTCGAGCCCCAGCATGGCGCAGGCGGCCGAGACCTCCGGCTTCACGGGGATGTCCGACTCGGAGAGCTCGACCCCGAAGCGGGCAGCGGAGGCCAGCTCGTTCAGCGCCGCCGCCGCGCCGCCGCGCGTGGGGTCCCTCATCGCGTGCACCCCTCCGGCCGCCTTCATCGCCTCGACAAGGCCTTGCACCGGAGCGACGTCCGACACTGCCGGCGTCTCGAACCCGATTCCCTCCCGCTCGCTCAGCACGGCTATCCCGTGGTCCCCGAGCGTCCCCGTGACGAGCACCGCGTCGCCGGGCCTAATCTCCTCCGGCCCGAACCTCGCGCCTGAATCGAAGAACCCGATTCCGGCAGTCGTGACGAACACCTTGTCCGCAGCGCCCCGCTCGACCACCTTGGTGTCCCCGGCGGCAATCGCCACGCCCGCCTCGCGCGCCGCCGCGCCCATGGACTCCGCAATCCTGCGGAGCACGTCCATCTCGAGCCCCTCCTCGATTATCATGCCCGCGGACAGGAACGCCGGCCGGGCGCCCGCCACGGCCAGGTCGTTCACCGTCCCCGACACCGCGAGCCTGCCGATGTCCCCGCCGCGGAAGAAGAGCGGCCTGACCACGAAGCAGTCCGTGGTGAACGCCGCCCTGCCGCTCGGGGACTCGAACACCGCGCTGTCCGAGAGGTCGGCGAGCTCTTTCGATCCGTAGGCCGGGAGGAACACGCTCCTGACGAGCTCCATGGTGGCGGATCCCCCGCCCCCGTGCGAAAGCGTCACCCTCTCCGGCATGGCCGCTCCCCTCCGCGCCCGCCGCGCCCCGCACCGCGGGCCGTCACTGCTGTCCGAGGTCCTCCTTGGCCTTGTCCTTGGCCTTGCGGAAGAGCTCCTCCAGGTCCCGGTTCTTCTCCTTCTCCTTGGCCCTGGAGAAGAGGTCCTGGAGCTTCTCGTCCTTGTGGGCCACCTTGTCCACGGCGCTGTCGAAGTCCTTCTGCGCCTCCTCGGGCTTCTTCTTCTCGAAATGCCTGTAGACTATGCCCGTGTCGAGGTCAACCTCGATTCTCCCCTGGCATATCGGGCAGGTCAGGAGTTTCATCCTCGCCATGATCCCCTCCCTTCTCCCCCGCAGGGCCGCGCTCCGCCCAGCACGGCGTGTTCTTGGGGACTGTCCTCCCGAGCTTCCTGCAGAATACCGCCGCCATGGTGCGGCATGCGCCGACCATCTCCGCCGACTCCGGGAAAGCCGCATGCTCGCAGGAATAGTCGCACCATCTCGTCATATGCGCCTTCTCCGATCGTCCGGCCCGCCGGACGACGGGACGGGAGCAATGATAACCCCTTGCAAGGCTGCAAACAATCGCCGCGGCATTTGCCTTGAACCCCGTCCGGCCCCTGATATAATTTCGCTTTCTTTTCCGCGGGCGGCGCGGGCTTTGACAATTCGCTGCGGGGCGGGGTCCTTTCGGACGACCCGCCGGCCTTTTTTTGGATTCGCATTCCATGTCAGAAAGCCAGCAAGCCGGCGAACCCGGCATCGGCATCAGGATGCTCGCGCTCACAGGCCAGTGGAGCGAGCTCCAGGACGCATGGCTCGAGGCCCTGCAGGGCAGGCTGGACCCGGGGGAGGCCTCCGAAACGATAAAGGTGCTCCAGAAGCGCGGGGAGAACGACAATGCGCGAATCCTGGCGCAGACCGCGATCGGGCCGTTCCAGAAGCTCGGGATGCACGAGTTCGTCGTGGAGATGGCCAGGGTCGTGGCGTCGGCCAGGGGGCCCGAGGACGCGGAAATCCCGGACCTGGTCATCGCGGCGTTCCGCGAAATCCACTCCAAAAGGCCCGAGGCCGACGGCCTGCTGAGAAAAGCCCTCGTGTACCGCAGCAAGGGGCTGAAGGCCCTCCTCCAGACCATCGACGCGATGTTCCTGTTCGCCCAGGGCGACATCGTCCACCACAAGGGCGGATGGGGATACGGCCGGATTTCGCGGATATCCGGCCGCAACGAGATCCTGACCGTGGAGTTCGAGGGCGGCAAGACCAACGACTTCCAGCTGCTCTCCGCGGGCGAGTACCTCCGCCACATAGCTCCGGAGAGCTTCGAAGGCCTCAAATTCGCCAATCCGGAGAAGCTCAGGGATCTGGCCGCCTCGGACCCGGTATCCCTGCTCAAGCTGGTCCTCGAATCCCACGGCCGGAAGATGCTGGTCAAGACGCTCAAGGACGAGCTGTCGCCCGGGATAGTGCCCAGGGAGGACCTGAACTCCTGGTGGGCCGGCGTGCGGGAAGCCATAAAGAGGGACCAGTACGTGGAGCTCGACCCCGGATCCCACCCGGGCATCCGCCTCCTCGACAAGCCCGTGACCTTCGGCGAGACGCGCCTCAAGGAGGTGGACTTCCTTCCGGACCTGAGGGACGGAATCAGGAAGGTGCGCGCATACCTGTCGGAGCCGAGGGACATGATCGACGCCGGCGTCTTCTCGAAGATGTTCTCGAAGCTCACCGAGCTGGCCGCGTCGGAGCCCAAAGCCCCGCCCGGGGACCTCGCCGGCCTGTGGTTCGTCGCCAGGAAGGCCGAGGAGCGCGGGTTCGGCCCGGTCCCGCTCAAGTTCACCCTGGCCGACGTAATCGTCGACCGGGAATCCTTCGTAGCGGCGATGGATTCGCCGGCCGTGGCAGCCGACCAGGGCAAGCTGCTGGACTTCGCCTTCGAGACGAGACGCCAGGACTGGCAGGAGTGGTTCGAGCGCGTGTTCTTCATAGGCGAGTCGTCGGTGTGGGAGCGGGTCGCGAGGACGATGATTGAGGGCGGCTACGCCCTGAAAGTCTCGGCGGCGATGACGGCGATTGCGGCCGTCCCCAAGAAGCACCCGCTGGCGTTCCTGTGGATGTTCAAGTCGGTGCTCGCGGGGAAGTTCAACGACATCAAGGCGCCGTCGGACATGCTCGACATGACCGAGAAGGCGCTCCTGCTCACGAACAAGGCCAAGATGCGCGACGAGTTCCCGCCCGGCACGGACGCGGGGAAGGTCTACAACAAGGCCAGGGAAATCCTGACCGAGCAGCA
>JBFZBV010000106.1:0-9003 GCA_041308285.1 Planctomycetota bacterium
TTTACAGGAAGCGGACGAGGCTCCTTTGAGCCCGGACGCCGGGCTGCCCCCCTCCATCCGGAGGTTCCCGCGCCATGCCCCGGGAGCCCTTCCGGAATCCCGGGGCCGGCCGGAGTGGCCATGAAACCGTCGGCAGTCGCAGTTCTGGTGGCGGCTCTCGCCGCAGCCTCCGCCGCCAAGGCGGAGATCGAGGATCCCTGGCGCGAGATTATGCTCAAGGGCAGGGACATGGCGGCGGACCTCGTCTCGGCCGCCGACGCGAGCATGGCCCGCGGCGACTTCGGGAAGGCCGTGCCCGCCTACCAGAGGGTCCTGGCCGAGTTCCCCGACTCGTTCGTCCCGGCCGCGCCCGACAGGATGGTCTCCGCGGCCGAGCGGGTGCGGGACAGGATTGCATCCTTCCCGCCCGAGGCCAGGAAGCTGTACGAGGAGCTCTATTCCTCCGCCGCGCGGTCGAGGAAGGAGGAGGCGCTTAGGACAGGCGACCCTGCCGCCCTGGCCGCGGTCGCGAGGCTCTATCCCGCAGCCGAAGGGGGTCTGGAAGCGGCGTCCGAGGCGGCGAGGGCGTGCTTCCGCAACGGTGAGCACGCGAGGGCGGCCCGCCTCTACGAGCACCTCTTCAGGTTCGCGGGCGCCGACCTCGCGCGCTGGGCGGCGGACGCGGCGATTTGGTCGGCGGCGCTCGCCAAGACCGGCAAGGCGCCCCCTTCGGGCGGAATCTGGCTGAAGCTGGCGTCCGGCCCCGGAGGGCTCAAGGTCTCGCACAAAGGCCGGCAGGAGGCCCTCGGATCGGTCATGCGCAAGGCGGCTGCGAAGCAGAAGTGCGTCGTGCCGGGAATCAGGGCCTCGGACTGGAAGGCCTACGGCGGGTCCGGGTCGGGCGACCGCGCCGCCGAAGGGGACGTGCTGAGCCTCACGCGCCAGGCCGGCAGGGTCCTGCCGGCGATTCCCATGCTGCAGGAGCGCTTCAGGTACGGCGACTCCGTGTTCATGAACGACGACTACCTGAGGCGCATATTCAGGCCGGTGCAGCCCGTCGTCTCCGGCGGAATCGTGTACGTCCACACGGGCATCGAGTTCCTCGCGCTCAACATGCTCAAGGACCTCGACCTCGTGTGGAAGTACTCGTCGCCGCATCCCGCCTCGGCCTTCGCCTCGGAGAAGTTCGAGCCCAACGCCGTCTACGCCTCGACCCTGCACGAGGGGATCCTCTACGCCTCGATGGCCGTGCCCTACGACTCCACCGAAGTGAGGTCGAAGATTTGGGGAGGCAGCATCACCGTAATCCAGGACATCCCCTACAGGAAGCTCGTGGCGCTCGACGCCGCCACCGGCGAGTGCCTCTGGACCGCGGGGGGGAGGCAGCATGCGGTCTCGCAGATTGACCAGCTCAGCTTCTTCGGAGCCCCCGCTGCGGACGGGCGGTCAATCTACGCCGCGGGCAGGCTTCAGACCGGTTCCGTGTCCCATTACGTCGCGAAGCTGGACGCCCTCACCGGCAGGCCCGAGTGGATCGCGCACGTCTGCACCGGCCAGAACGAGCTCAACATGTTCGGCAGGATGGTGAGGGAGTCGTTCGGGTCCACAGTGGCGATACGCGACGGCAGCCTCTACTACTGTTCCAATCTCGGGGTCGTGGCCTGCATAGACGCCGATTCCGGGATACGCAGGTGGGTCGTCAGGTACGAGACCGTGGAGTCGCAGCTTTTCCAGGACATGGTCACGCGCAAGCTGCCCCCGCAGTGGTACAGCAACCCCCTCGCGGCGACGGAGGGCGTCCTGATTGCGACCCCCACGGATTCGCCCTGGTTCTACGCCTTCGACAGGCACACCGGCGAGGTCCTGTGGAAGAAGCGGAACGGGGCGAGGTCGGCGGGGGAGAACTTCGCGCCCGGGCTCTTCTACTTCCTCGGCGTATGCGACGGCAAGGCCGTCGTCTCGGGACGCGTGGTGAAGGCGTGGAGCGTCGCGGACGGCAAGGAGGCCTGGTCCGTGGACCTGTCGGGCGTGGGCGGGCAGGAATTTTCCCTGGGGCGCGGGACCGTCTCGCAGGGCCTCGTCTACGTCCCGACCAACCTGGGCATGTGGATCCTCGACGGCCGCAAGGGCACGAGGGTGGCGGGCCAGCCATGGCAGCGTTCCGACTCGCCCGAGGGGGGCAACCTGGTGCTGGCCGACGGCGTGCTCGTCTCGGCGGGCCAGAGGGCCGTCGGAACGTTCTTCGACATCGAAAGGATATACAGGTCCGTGCTCGATCGGATAGCGGCGGAGCCCGCGAATCCGAATCTGCACCTCAGGGCGGCCGCCATTTGCGTGGGGTCGAAGACCCCGAGGTACCCCGACGCGGTGAGGCACCTGCTCGAGGCCAGGAGGATATCCGGCCGCCGGCAGCCCGTCGAGGCCGAGGTGAAGAAGGGGCTTTTCGGCTGCTACATGAAGGAGGCCACCGAGAGGTGGAAGACCTCCCAGATTGGGCAGGCCGCCGAGCTGTTCCAGAAGGCGCTGGAGGAGGCGCCGGATTCCGAGTCGGCCGTGGGCGCCCACCTGTGGATAATCGGCCTCAACGAGAAGAAATCCAACGCGAAGGGCGTGGAAGCCGCACTGGAAACCCTGATTCGGGACTACGGCGCCTTGGAGTACGATTTCTTCCAGACCGAGAACACGAGGACCGGCGAGCTCACGCCCGTGGGCCTGTGGGCGCGCTTCGCGCTCGCGGAGCACATGGAGAAGCAGAAGAAGCCGCGGCAGGCGGTGGCAATCTACCAGGAGATTATCGCGGAGTTCAGGGGCTCGAAGTACCGCAGGAGCCTGTCGGACCAGACCGCAGAGGCCGACGCCGCGGCAGCCGCCAGGATACGCTACATCGTCGCGAGGGCCGGGTCCACGGTCTACGAGGAGTTCAACAAGAGGGCGGCCGACCTGTTCCAGAAGGGGGTCGCCGAGCGTGACGCGGCCCTGCTGAAGAAGGTCTCCGAGCTCTACCCGAACTCGGACTCGTGCCCGAGGAGCGTCGTGGCGCTCGCGGGCCTGCTTCTGGCGCAGGGCAGGTCGGCGGAGGCCCTTGTCGTCCTCAAGTCGTTCAGGGAGTCGAACCCGGCCTCGCCCTTCACTCCGCAGGTGCTCCACACCCTGGTGCTGGCATACGAGGCGGAGAACCTGCTCTCGGTCTCGAAGAGGATTCTGCGCCAAATCGAGGCGGACTGGGCTCAGGCCCGAATCACGACGGAGGAGGGCCCTGCCTTCGCCGGCGTGTGGGCGTCCGAGCGCCTCAAGGAGGAGCGCTACAGGGGGGTTGCCGCGCTGCACGTGCCTGCCGACGTGCGCATGCCCGTCGAGCGGGCCTGGACCAGGCCGATTCCGCCCAGGAACCCGCAGGTGATTCTGAGGCCCTATGGCCCCAGGCCGGAATCAGCGAAGGACATGGTCTTCCTCCTGGGGCCGAGGGTGGTCGAGTGCGTCTCCGCGACGGACGCCAGGAAGGTGTGGGAGTGGCAGCTCGAGTCCGACCTCGGGGCCGCTCCCTCCGCCGTGCTCCTGGGGTCCAAGGTGGCGGGGATTGTGACCGAGCGCGGGATTGCGGGGCTCGACCTGTCTTCCGGAATCAGGAAATGGAAGAAGGTCTTTCCGCCTGCGGCCAGGGTCAAGGGGGCGTCGGTGAGCGGGGACATCGTGGCCATGAACGTGGCCATGGACTTCGAGACATCCGCCGTGGTCGTACTGGACGCGGAATCCGGCAGGGAGCTCTTCACCTCTCCGAATCTCAAGGGGAAGTTCACCGACGGCGCGCCCCTGCACGGCGCCGCGGGCGTGGTTTCGTACACGTGGTCCCAGCAGGCCGAGGTCCTCGTCCTGAACGCGGACAGCGGATCCCTCCTTTTCGAGAAGAGGGTGCCGCTCGGCTTCCAGAGCCCCCCCGCCCTCCTCGCGGACTCCGGCATAGTCTACGTTTCCGGCGACCGCCTCGTCGTCCTGAACGACAGGGACGGGTCGACCCTGTGGGAGTATCCGATAGAGAGGGCGAGGCCCGGCACGATGAGGACCGACGGATCGCGCATCGCCGAGATATCGTGCCCCGGCGAGAGGGCGCCGTTCGCCACGACCGGCCTCCTCCTCATGCTCAATCCCGCCGGCAGGCTTCTCAAGTGGAGGGCCACCCTCGACCGCAGCCTGGGCTACGAAATCGACTCATTCTCGCCGGACCACGTCTACCTGGTCGAGAGGAACTTCAGCGGCGCCGACTCGTCCACGAGCCTGTGCGCGTACGCTCTCGAGGACGGCGCGCTCTCGTGGAAAATCTACCTCATGGCGACGGACTCGGCCAAGGTGAGCGTCGTGGGCGGGAAGGAGACCGGACTGGTCCAGGCGTTCGCGCGCGACGGCGCCGGCCGGTACAAGGGCCAGTACTACCTGTTCGACCGGCGGACCGGGCTGATTAAGAAGCAGATTCCCATCGACAGCCAGCTCCGGTTCACGCCGACCTTCGACGTGGCGGACGGCAGGCTCGTCCTGGTCGGAGACGGGGTCGTCGAATGCTGGGGGAAGTGACACCGTCCCGACGTCCCTACGGCTTTCCTGAACGTCCGTGGGGCCGTGAGGCCGTGGGGTCGAACGTCCCAACGCCCAACGTCCCCACGTCCCTACGGCTTACTTCCGCCCTACTTCACCCTTCCGTGGAAATCGACGGTCGCGACCGCCCCGAACTTGAGATTCGTCGGGGACATGAAATTCGGCTCCACGTTGGACACCAGCACGAACGCCTCGGGGCCTGCGAAGGTCCCGGACCGGAAGAGGAGCTTCCCGATTCTCGGCAGTCCGCCGTCCAGGGCCGTGAACGCGAGGGGGGTCTCGAAGAATTCCGGATTGGCGGCGAACTCGCCCGTGACCCAGTTGGCGGGCAGCGCGACGACGCGGGCGGCCGCGCCGTTGAAGTCGCTGACCATGGCGTATCCGCCGTCAGGGCTCACGGACACGGACGAGGCGAAGTCGTGGTCCGATCCGCAGTGCGAGAACACCTGCACCGGGTTGTATGCGTTCCTTAACGGCCTGAGCCCCGCGGCCCCCGCCGGGTACTGGTCGAGCCCCGAGATGTCGATTGCGTATATCCTGCCGTAGAACGAGGAGCCCAGGAGCCCGGCCGTGCCGCCGGCGGGATCGGCGGCTATCGCGATGTCGTCCAGGGACGGGGCGGCGGGCCCGAGATCAATCGTCGTCCTCGATCCCGTTCCGGGGTCCCACGAGAGGAACTGGGACGACGCGGCGTCGATGATCTCCACCGCGGCGTCGGTGTGGCACACGTACTGGTAGGGCGGGCTGTATCCGTAGGAGGCGGAGGTCCCGTAATACGTCGTGATCCCGGCCTCGGTGACCAGGACGTAGTCGCAGCCGGACTGCGCGGACGGGTAGTGAGTGAGGTGGACGGGATTCCAGCGCGACGGAATCAGCGTCGACGCGGGCGCGGCGGTCACGGGCTGAGCCAGCGACGTGTCGACGTCGAAGGCCATGATTGTGCCCGGGTTGTACACCATGGTCCTCGGGAATCCCGACGAGTCGTGAAGGTTCGACATGGACACGTACAGCCGGCCCTGGGTGCCGAGGCCGGGGACGTAGGCCAGGCCGGAGGGATTTGTCTGGACGAACGAGGACGCTATCGCCGTCCCGTCCGACCTGACGGATCCGCCGGGGGGCGTGAACTGAAGGGCGACGTTCAGGACCTGCAGCAGGCTGCCGTCGGAGGGCTTGAAGACCGCGAGGTCGGCCAGGTACGGGGGGTCGTTCTCGCACGAAGACGAGACCAGGAGGAAAGCGAGACCGGAGTGTACCACGAGCAGGTCGTCGGCGGCGGCCTCGAGCCCCCACGACCCGAAGGTATCCGACGCGCCCACGGCGGATCCTCCCGGGTGCAAAAGGTCGGTCTTGCCCAGCGCGAAGGTCGTATAGGCGGAGTCGGCGCCGGGCGGCGTAAGGTCCATGTTGACCGCGAGCACCTTCGCGCCGTCAAGGGCGCCCACCTCGGCGTCGTCGACCGCGAAGAGGGTCCTGGACATGGCGGGATCGCGCGCCACGCACATGTCGGGCGGGAATCCGGACCCCGACGAGTCGACCGCGCCGAGCGAGAACGCCTGGGAGGCGACCAGGGGCGCGGCGGCGTAGTTGAACGCGGCGCCCAGGGTGAACGATTCCCCGCCGGGGTTGGTCACGGTGACGCCGACGGTCCCGGCAGTCTGGGCGGGCGCCTCGCACGTGATTGCCCCGGAGTTGAGCACCGTGACGGCCGAGCCGGGGACCGCGCCGAAACTGACTGCGGTCAGGGCGGAGGCCTCGAAGCCCGCGCCCAGGATTGTGACCGCCGTCCCGCCCGCGGCCGAACCTTCGGCAGGGGAGACCGAATGGATTTCCAGCGCTGCGGGGGCGGGCGCCGGGGTGCGGTCGCGGTCGGCGCAGCCCGACGCGACTGCGGCCAGGATTAGCGCAGCCAGGACTGAAACGGCACTCTTCATCTCTGCATCCTCCAAATCGAATCCCGGCTCCGCGGGCGGATGGAAACGAAGCGGCCGGGCCCGAAACGACGAGCCCGGCCGCGGCTTCAACCGAAGCAGGCACACACTCGCCCTGAATCCGGGGGTCTTTGTGCGCAGGCGGCCGGCAGGTCTTCTGGCTCTCGGATCGTCCTCGACCCGCCCCTTCCCGCCCGTGATGGGCAGTGGGCTGACGCGGGTCTCGTCCCCGATTACAGCGGCGGTACCGCGACGGCTTCTCACCGTCTTCCCTTTGCCGATTTCTCGGACCGGTCGCCTAATGTCCTATAATCGATTCTGCGGCGTTCCTCCATGAAACAGAGAAGGAGTATAGGACGGCCGGCCGGGATGTCAACCGGCTTTTCCGGAGCTTCGTGGAAATGCGCGAGACCTTGTGTATACTCTTCCTTTTCCTCGCCTCGTGCGGCCTGAAGAGCCCTCCCGGACTCGAGGCCGGCAGGGGCGGATGCCTTGAGCAGGTGCCGGAAATGCAGAATCTCACGCCCGAGGAGGAACGGGTCATCGTCGGCAAGGGGACCGAGCCGCCCTTCACGGGCGAATACGACATGCACTTCGAGAAGGGCCTCTACGCGTGCAGAAGGTGCGGGGCGGCGCTGTTCAGGTCGGAGGACAAGTTCGATTCGGGTTGCGGCTGGCCGGCCTTCGACGCCGGGGCGAAGGGCGCGGTTGAGAGGCGGCCCGATTCGGACGGGATGAGGACCGAGATACTCTGCGCCGCGTGCGGCGGCCATCTCGGGCACGTGTTCGAGGGCGAGAAGCTCACCCCCAGCGACACGCGCTACTGCGTGAACTCCGTCTCGCTCAGGTTCAAGCCGGACCCGGCGGCGAGGCCGGGAAGGGCGGTGTTCGCCGCGGGCTGCTTCTGGGGCGTGGAGTACCACATGAAGCGGGCCGAGGGGGTGCTCTCCACCACGTCGGGCTTCACGGGCGGGACGAAGGAGAACCCGGGCTACAAGGACGTCTGCGGAGGCGGCACGGGGCACGCCGAGGCGGTCGAGGTGGTTTTCGACGAGGCCAGGACCTCGTTCGAGAAGCTCGCGAAGCTGTTCTTCGAAATCCACGACTTCACCCAGGCGGGCGGCCAGGGTCCGGACCTCGGGAGCCAGTACAGGTCCGCCGTCTACTGGTCCGGGCCGGAGCAGAAGGAGACGGCGGAGAGGATTGCGGCGGAGCTCCGGAAGCGGGGATTCGACGTGAAGACCGAAATCGCCCCCGCGGGCGCCTTCTGGCCCGCGGAGGATTTGTACCAGGACTACTACGACAGGAAGGGCGGGACGCCCTACTGCCACGTCAGGAAGAGGATTTTCGACTGACGAGGCCCGGACGGCGGGCCGCGGGGGCGCGCAGGCGCAGGGAAGCGCACGGGATTCGGCCGCGAAGGGGGACATGGAAAAGCCGCTCGTAATCGTCCTCACGGGCAACGGGAAGGGCAAGAGCACCTCGGCCTTCGGACAGGTCCTGAGGGCGTCGGGCCACGGGATGAAGGCCCTTGTCGTGCAGTTCGTGAAGTCGCCCGGGGAATACGGCGAAATCGCCTCGCTCCGGCGGATTCCCGGCGCGGAGGTCCACACCATGGGCATCGGGTTCGTCGGCGGCCCCCGGGGCGGGGGGCCCTCCAAGGAGGAGCACCGCAAGGCGGCGCTGGAGGCGCTGGGCCTTGCCCGGGAGAGGGCGGCGTCGGGCGGTTTCGACCTCGTGGTCCTCGACGAGGCGAACTTCGCGCTCTCCATGGGCCTGCTCGAGAGGGACGAGGTGCTGGACTTCCTCGACGGCCTGAATGGCCCCCTGGCCGTGGTCCTCACGGGGAGGGGCGCGCCGGGCTGGCTCTCGGACAGGGCGGACACGGTGACGGAAATGCTCGAGGTCAAGCACCACTACGCGGCCGGCGTCAAGGCGAGGAAGGGGATTGAGTTCTAGCCGCCGTCCGGGCGATTGGGAATCCGGACCGGATCCCGCGGCATTCCTGCGGGGCGTGTCCGGAAATGCATAGGGGCCCCGCGTGCAGGGTCAGCAGCGGGCCTTCATCCATGGCGCGTTCCAGAATCCGGCATGCAATCCTGGCAGCTGCTGCGGCGCTCGCCGCTTCGCTGTGCTCCTGCCCGTCGAAAGAAGGCGCGTGCCCGCCGGGATCGTGGCCCATGTTCAGGGCCTCCCCGCAGAGGACGGGCGAAGCGGGGTGCCGGGGGCCTTCGAAGGCCCCGAAAATCGCATGGAAATTCGAAGCGGGATACAAAATCGCGTCGTCGGCCGCCGTGGGGGGGGGGCTGGTGCTTTTCGGCGCCTACGACAAGGTTTTCTACGCCCTCGACTCCGGCACGGGGCGCGAGGCGTGGCGGCACGTCGGGCCGGGGCCGGTCAGGTCCTCGCCTCTCATGCTGGAAGGGGCGGTCTGCTTCTGCACCCTGCCGCCAAGGGGGGGCCAGAAGGGGACGGTTACGGTCCTGGACACGGGGTTGGGCACGCTCAG
>JBFZBV010000107.1:0-4022 GCA_041308285.1 Planctomycetota bacterium
TTTCATGCCGCGTATTCGTTCCCGTCCACGTTTTCGTACAAGTACACGACTTGCATGGAACGAGAATGCGCCGGAGAAGCTCGGATGAGCGAGGGGAAGTGAAGATCGGAATCGGGAGACCGCAGTTCATCCGGGCACCGTATTCCAGTCATAACGCAAAGACCCCGCCGCAGTTATGGTCCAGACCTTTGGACTGCGCCAGGGCTTTTGCATTCGACGTGCCGCTTTATCGTCCCTCCGGCCCATGCCTTGATTCTCCTCCATGCGGATTGCGGGCGCGGCACGTGCCGAGCAAATCGGCGATTCCGTGCGCGAATCTTCATCGCGGCACGGCATGCAGGACTGTGGACATCCGCCGCGGGAAACCGGAGAATACCGCTGAATCAAACCCTTTTTTTCGAGGTCATGCGATGTCACAGGAATTCACGGACATCAACCAGGTTCTCGATTACGTGGCCGGTTTCGCGAAGAAGACCTTCGACGAGTTCCTCGATCCGCTTTCGAACAGGTTCGCGTTCCATCACGCCCCGGCTACCGGCGAGCACAGGGGCGATCCGATGGTCCTCATCCTCGGCAACCACTCCTCAGGCAAGTCGACGTTCATAAACTACATGCTCGGGGCGGAGATCCAGCGCACCGGCCTCGCGCCCATCGACGACTGCTTCACGATCCTCGCCTACGGGGAAGACGACGACAAGGACGGCCGCGCCGTCGTGTCCAACCCCGACCTGCCGTTCAGCGACCTCGAGAAATTCGGCCCCAAGTTCCTCTCCCATTTCAAGATGAAGAGGACGAAATCCGCCTTCCTCAAGGGCCTGTGCCTCGTTGACACCCCGGGGATGATTGACGCCGCCGACACGCAGCTCGGCCGGGGCTACGACTTCATCGCGTCCGTGCGCTGGTTCGTCGAGCGGTCGGACATCGTCCTCGTCATGTTCGACCCGGACAAGCCCGGCACCACGGGCGAGACCCTGAAGGTCTTCACGTCCGCTCTGCTCGACATCGACCACAAGCTGATGATTGTGCTCAACAAGATGGACCAGTTCAGGACGCTCCGAGATTTCGCCCGGGGCTACGGAGCCCTGTGCTGGAACCTCTCGAAGGTCATCCCCCGCAAGGACCTTCCGATGATTTTCAACACCTACGTCCCCGTCGAAGGGGCTCCGACTCCGGCGCTGCCCCTCCAGGACTTCCAGGACGGCCGGCAGGAGGTCATAACCGAGATTAGGCGCGCCCCGGCCAAGCGCATAGACAACATCCTCACCCGCATACACGACCACGCCCGCAGGCTGAGGCTGCAGGCCAGGGTCTGCTCGGCGGCCTCGAGGACGGTCCGGGCAATAAAATACCAGTTCATCGCCCTGGGCGCGGCGGTCGCCGCGGCCGGATGCGCGGCAGCGTACCTCACGAAAACGCTCGGGGCCGGATTGCCCACCTCGCTCGCCGTCGCGGCAGGGGGCCTCGCAGCCGGCGGCGCGGTCTATCTGCTGGGCAGGTGGCAGGCCTCGGCCCGGAAGAAGGAGTTCAACGCGGGTCTCACCGGCGTCTTCGAGTCCGTGTACCACAAGGAACTAGTGCTCTCCGGCGGGGTGGACGACCTGCGCGCGCTCTGGACCTCGGTGCAGGACAGGGCCGTCAAGGCGGTCCAGACCCTTGGCGTCGACAGCATGAAGCCGCTCACGCGCTCGGAGGAGGCGAGGCTGGACGGGATAATCGGCAGCGAAATCCCCTCCGTCAGATCGAGCGTGCACAACTCGATTAAAAAGCTCGCCGAAAAGGGGCTGCTCAAGGATCTGCCCCCGCCTGCCCCGAAGAGCGGCGGCGGGGCGGGGGACGGAAGCGCCAAGGCCCTATGACGACAGGGCCAGCAGGGCGAAGACCGTAATCCACATCGCGGTGGAGAAGGCGCCGAGCGCGATTCCGACTATCGAAGCCGTCTTCCCCCTGCCGGACGGCAGGGCCTTCGACCGCCTGTAGCCCGCCAGCCCGGCCGCGAGCGCAATCAGGGACAGGAGGATGGGGAAGAGCAGCACCACCATCCCCAGAACCGTCTGGCCGGTATCTGCCGAGCTGTTCATCGCAGCACCTCGCGCCGCTTCCGCCGCGGACTGCCGGAGGGCCTCTAGTCGAAGTCCCCCTCCCCGTCGTCCTCGCCGGGGGCGCTCTTCCCGTCGCGGCGGGGCTCGCCCTTGAGCGGTCCCGAAGGCGCGACCTGGCGCGGGGGGCCGATTGGCTTGTCGAGATTGAACGTCATGTTGTCGGTCTTTTTCGCCAGCATCCATATGGGGCACATGCACGGGAGGAGGAGGATGGCGACTATCCCCAGCACGAGGCTGATTACGGCCCAGGGATTCGAGTCCGGCTCCCGGCGCCGGCCGTATTCGGACGGATGCATGGCCCTGGCGGGTATCTGCGTCTCGAACCGCACTCCCCCCGGAGTGGAGGAAATCCTCTCCACTGCATCCGAGATCTCGGACGCGTGCTGGTACCTCCGCGCGGGGTCCTTCTCGAGCACCTTCAGGACGACCTCGTCCAGCCTCACGTCGAGCTGCACGTTCTTCCTGCTCGGCGGCTCGAACCTGCCGAGCGGCAACTCGCCTGTCAGCATCTCGTAGAACACGACGCCGAGGGAGAAGAGGTCCGCCCTGTGGTCCACGTCCCTCGCCTTCTCCATCTGCTCGGGCGCCATGTAGTTGAAGGTGCCCATCGTCATGTTCGTACGGGTAAGGCCTCCGGCCGACGAGGGGCCGGCCACTATCTTCGATAAGCCGAAGTCGGCAATCTTCACCTGCCCCTTCGTCGTAATGAGGATGTTCTCCGGCTTGATGTCGCGGTGCACGATGTTCATGGAATGCGCGTATTCGAGCGCCGCGCAGATGTCCGGTATTATCTTCAGCGCCTGGCCGGGCCGCAGACCGCCTTCCTTCATCACGTGGCGGAGGCTGAGCCCGTCAATCCACTCCATCACGAAGTAGTAGAAGCCCGCCTCCTCGCCCTTGTCTATTATCGAAACGATGTTCGGATGGTTGAGCATCGCGAGCGTGCGGGCCTCCCGGCTGAAACGCTCGACGAACTGGGGGTCCTTGCCGAGCTTCGAAGGCAGGATTTTGATGGCGACCACGCGGTCCAGGGATATCTGCACGGCCCTGTACACGATGCCCATGCCGCCTCGGCCCACCTCGCAGACAATCTTGTATCCTGCGAAATCGCTTCCCTCGGCCAGCTCCTTGTCCGGGACCTCGGGCGATTCGGGCTCCTCGATTCCCGGAGCCGGGCCGTCCGGCATCCTCACCGTCTCCCTCGCCGCGAGGTTGAACCCGGCCCCGCAGGAAGGGCATTCGAGGCGCTCCGGATTTGACCCCGGCACGGGTTCGAAGGACCTGCCGCATTTCGGACAATGAACAGCCAAGAAAAAACGCCCTCAAAGAAGCATTATGATACCAGCAACAGGAATGATATTGCAACTTCCGGGCCATTGGAAGCCGTCGCGCGTGCGCATGACGCATCATCCAGCCAGGAAAGGATTTGCGCGAGGCCCTGCAAGACTCCCCCCGCCTTATGCCGGAAACCTGCTGAAATATCCCCTTGCGCGCGCCTTCGCATTGAAAAATTGTTGCAATCGCGAGTTGAAATGCTATCATATCCCCGGACGGTCGAGTGGCCGTTCGCGGTTGTCGCGGGCCGGAAAATCCACGAGACTTTTTAGATGAGGGAGCGCACTGTCCCACAGTGCCGCGAAAGGAGCTGGCAGAGAAATGGCGAAGAAATTGTTTGTGGGCGGTCTGAATTGGAACACGTCGGAGGAGAACCTCCGGCAGGCCTTCGTCCGGTTCGGCGAGATTTCCGAAGCGAAGGTTATCACCGACAGGGAAACTGGCCGCTCGCGTGGCTTCGGCTTCGTGACTTTCACGCAGGAGCAGGATGCGTTGAACGCCATCCAGGAGATGGACGGAACGCAGCTCGACGGCCGGACAATCAAGGTGAATGAAGCTCAGGAACGTCCCCCCCGCACGGGCGGCGGC
>JBFZBV010000108.1:0-7114 GCA_041308285.1 Planctomycetota bacterium
CTCTCTTATTGCGAGCGCCCGCCCGTTCCGCGGGTGGGCGCTCGCAATGACCTTCTAAGGGGCGTTCCTGGAGGGCCGAGCTCCGTGCGCGGTCTGAGAAGGTTCGGGGGGACGTCCCAGACGCAGACCCGGGGGAGGGCGAAGCTCCGCTGAGCCACTTCGCATCGGATGCGGGCGGCTCGGGGGAATCCGTTCCCACGGGATTCATGCAGCCGGCGGCTCGCGGTCCGCCTCCTGGATAATTGCGAGGCCGGCGCCGGCCGGGCACAGTCTCAGATGCCACCAGAGCAGGGCGGCGTACACCGGAAGTTTCCTCCTGGGCCTCCGCGCGAGGCCCAGGGTGGCGGCGAATGCCAGGGCCGTCAGCACGAGGTCGGCGGCGAGCTTCGCCATCTTGCCGGATCTGAGGACGAACCGCGCGGCGGGGCTCCTGTGCTTGGCGAAGAACGCGTAGTTCGACCGGTAGTATTCAATCCACGCCCTGGCCGGCCTGGAGGCCTTCGTCTGGCCCTTGCCGTGCACCACCGAGAGGCCCGGCAGGAAGAAGCAGTCGCGGCCGGATTCGCGAATCCGAAGGCACAGGTCGGTCTCCTCGAGGAAGAAGAAGAAGCGCTCGTCGAACCCGCCGACCTCGTCCAGCACCTTCTTCTTGGCGGCCATGCAGGCGCCGAGGGGCGCCTCGACCTTCGCCGGCGCCTCGTGCCTGACCCTCTTGCTCGGGAACCGGCCCGGGAGCAGGAGTCTCAGCATCCACTTGTTGAGGAGCTCGGACGCGAGGGTCGGGAAGTTGTCGAACGAGTTCTGCAGGGACCCGTCGCGGTGAAGGAGCTGCGGGACCGCGCAGGCCGCCGAATCGGTCCTGTCCAGGAAATCCACGAGGCCCTCGAGCGCGGCGGGGTTCAGCAGCGCGTCGTTGTTCAGGAACAGAGCTATCCGCCCGCCGGCGCGGGCGAGGGCCGCGTTGTTCGCCGCCCCGAAACCCATGTTCCGCGCGTTCCGAATCATCTCGACCGATGGGAACCGCGCGGCCGCGGCGTCGGCCGACCCGTCGGACGATCCGTTGTCGACCACGATCACCTGGAGGGAGAACCGCCCCTTCGAGGCGAAGACGGACTCGAGGCATTCGAGGAGGAGGTCCCTTGTGTTCCAGTTGACGATGAGGACGGATACGTCGGGCTTCACTCGTCCTCGTCCACCCTTGTGTCCACAATGCCGCGGTTCGTGGACAGGAGCCTGCCCGTCTTGGAGAGGAAGACGCTGGCGGACAGGGCTTTCCTCTCGCCCGCGCCCCACTGCCGCTCGGCGAAGGCGGCGGCGAAACGCCTCATCTCCAGAATCTCCGCAGCGAGCCTCCTCGCGCAGAGCGGATGCGAGGCGACCTCGGCCGCGGCCTTGAGAAGCACCTCGCCGGCTTTCGCGAACTCCCCGGCGTCCGCCAGGGCCATCGACTTCTGCCTTGCCGCGGCGGTCTTCATGAGCCCGATTTCGAGCGTCACGTCCTCGTCCGGCGGCGACGCCCCGCGCAGGGAGAATTCGGCGCAGACTTCGGCATCGAGCCGGCCGCGTTCGTGCCCGGCCTCGAGCGAATCGAACTCGGCCCGGGCTGAAAGGACCTTCCTCCGGCCCGGCTCCTGGGAGGGGAAGGAGATTCTGGCGAGCAGCTTCCTCGCCTCGCCGGAGAAGAGGTCGCCCGCGAAGACCTCCACGAAGCCCGCTTCCCTGCCCCACGGGCAGCTGTTGAGGATTTCCGCGGTCTCGAATCCGGGCGCCGGCATGATGGTGAACACGACGTTCTGGGCGGAGACGCTGAGGGCGTCGCCGAGCTCCTTTTCGAAGGCGCCGGGCACGTCGTCGGCCGTGCGGATGTAGTGGAAGTTGCCGCCGCCCGCCTGGGCGACGCGCGTGAGGAAATCCTCGTTGAACCCGTCGCCGAATCCCAAGGTCGAGGTGATTATTCCCTTTCTCGCGTGCTTCCCGGCAATCTCGGCCAGCTTTTCCGGGTCGGTAAGGCCGCGGTTCGCGAGCCCGTCCGTGAGCAGGACCACGCGGGTCACGGAATCCCTGCCCCTGGCCTTGTCGGCGAACTTGAGGCCCATGAGGAGCCCGCCGCTCAGGTTCGTGGCCCCGCCGGTGGTTATCGAGTCTATGGCCCGTTTGGCGTAGTCCTTGTCCGCGTTGGATCCGGGCTTGAGCAGCGGCTGGACTTCCGTACCGTACACCACCACTGAAAGGCTGTCCTGCGCTCCGAGCCGGTCCAGGATGAGCTTGGCCGCCTCTTTCACGGCCGCTATCTTGCTGTCGCGCATGGATCCGGATTTGTCGAGGACCAGGACGAGGTTTATGCGGTTCCGGCCGGGGCCTCCCGGCGGCGCGGAGAGCTTGAGGAGCACGTGCAGGTCGCCCGGGACGCCGGATTTGAGCGCTTCGAATTGCGTGATTGCTTCGAATTTCATCATGTCAGACCGGCAAACCTTTAGGGGAAATAAGCGTTTAACAACGAAAAGATGGTATATTACAATGCCCCCGCATTCAAGACGGGATTGGGGTTGAGGTTACGCGCGGAGATTGGCCCTGCCCTCCGCGGCGGAGGATTGCGAGTGTTTAGATCCCAGACTGCGTTCGTTCTCGTGTTCTTCCTCGCGCTCGCGGCCCTTCCGGCCGGCGGCGCGGACTCGGTCTTCACGGGCAATCCCCAGGCCGAGGGAAAGGCCAGGGGCGGCGCCGATTTAGCCCTGTCCCGCCACGCGCTGTGCATGCGCACCAACCCCGCCGGCATGGGCCTCATCGAGGGGAACCGCGAGGACTTCTACCTGCTCGCTATGTTCAACAAGCTCGACTGGCGCTCGGGTTCGCCCGCGGCGTGGACCAACGGAGACGCGCCGGGCTTCGGGCTCAACGCAGGCTACGTTTTCACGCCGTCCAGGCTGCTGGCCGACCCGCTCTTCATCTGGACCAAGAGGACCGAGAAGGATGCCCCGTACATGGAAGGCGGATTCATGGGGCACGGCACACTGTCCGCCCCGGTCAGGATGCCTCCGCCGGCCGTCGTGGCATTCAGAATCAAGGGCATAGGCTTCCGCGCCGGGGAGATTGCCATCCGCGCGGAGGTCGCCGAGGACAGCGTCATAAGGACCTACTCCCTGCCGGAGCCCGAGCCGATTCCCGGCCAGCCCGTCGTCAAGGTGGAGGTGGCTTTCTCCTGGAAACAGGAAGGAACGCCCCAGTCCTCGGGATCCACGGTCAACCTCAAGGCGTACGGCGAGAGCCATTCCGTGATGCTCGACAGGGTGTCCGGCGCCTGGGCTCCGGGATCCGTCGCGATACCCATCGGCGGCGCGCTGAGGCCGGCGGAAATCGAGCTCACGGTCGTCGGCGAGTCGGCGGTGGAAGTCAAGGACGTCGTGGTCCTGAGGACGGTTCTCACCGATACGGGCAGCAGGCTCGTGCGCACGCCCGTGGCGTACGAGAGCATGAAGATGTCTGTGGACGAGGGCGTATCCGCCGTGACTCTGGACTCCACGTCCGCGGTGTTCGACGGCAAGGCCTCGGAGGAGGAGGTGTTCCTCGTCCCCGGGTTCGGGCACGTGAACCCCATGAAAATCAAGTCGATATCCGTGTCCTACCGGTTCGGATTCTCCGGGCAGGGCCGGATCGGATCAGCCGTGCTTGCCTTCGAGGGCCGTGCGGTGGCCGCGGAAACGCACACCCAGCCCAGGGTGCTCACGCTGGACGAGGAGAGGTACGAGTACCTCAAGAAGAGCATAAAGAGGTTCGAGGAGGACAAGTTCCACCTGGGCGCGGCGGTCTTCACGGACGCGTGGCTTGCCGCCGACTACAACGACACGTCGACCAGGGTGGGGCTGCACGAGGAGCAGATCCGCTACGCCATGTTCTCCATATCCCCGGCGGTGGCCTACAAGCTCGCCGACGGGCTCTCCATCGGCGCCTGCGTGGACGTCTACTACAGCAGGTTCTCCAACTTCGACTCGGTCCTCGCCCAGCCGCCGTCGATAATGACGGGCCCGGGCGGGACTTTCGGGAACACCGGCGCATTCTATGCCGCGAGGACGGGCAACGACGCGGTCATGATACAGTTCGACACGGACAAGCTGAGCGCGTTCGGCGCCGGCGGCAGGATAGGCGTCATCTACGAGCCGGACCCGGCCTTCTCGGTAGGCGTGGCCGCGTCGCTGCCGACCTTCCTTTCCGGGCATATCGGCACCGCCAAGGCGGACTTCAGCGACGACTTCTTCTTCTCGGGATTCGAGAACGACCTGCAGACGGGCGTGTCGCTCCCCATGGGGGGCCAGTTCGGCTTCGAGGGCAAGTACGACGTGGTCCTGTCCGATTTCGGCCTGCCGGCGACGATCGGCGCCGGCGTGGCGGTAAGGCCACACCCCGACCTCCTCATTGCGCTGGACGTCACGTACATGCCGTGGACTTGGACGTCACGGGACCGGATCACGATTGAGTTCCGGAACGGCACGAACCCGGACGTGAACGCTATTACGGGCGGGAATTTCAAGGTCAGGATCCCCTTCAGGCTCGACGACCAGATCGCCGTGGCCGTGGGGATGTCCGCCGACGTGACCGAGGAGATCACCCTGCACTTCGGCTACAGGTGGTCGAACAATCCGCTTGCGTCGGACGACATCCTTCCGCTCTTCCCCGTGCATATCGAGAACCAGGCGTCCTTCGGCGTCACGTTGAAGATCTTCACGCTCGAGTTCCACCTCGCGGTGACGCACGGGTTCGCAAAGACCGTCACGGCCGGGAAATCGTCGCACAGCTCGGAACTGGACGGTGCCAGATTGTACGCGCAGGAGAACACCCTGCTCCTCGGAGTGTCGTACAGGTACTAGCCTTGCCGAGATGGGGGGGGGGGGGCGGGAAGGCCCGCGGCATGAAGTCCCGAGGAGACGATTCCCGCCGAAGCTGCACTGAAACATTAAAGCGAAGGCGGGGCGGGCTTCGCTCCGGGGGCCTGCAATCGCATGTACAAGTAGCCGTTCCTTACGCGAGTTGTGCCATGCGATTCCTGGGGCGGACTGGTTTCATGTCGCCGGCTCGAACCCGATGTCTCCCACGCCCTCTACCACGCAATCGGGCTTGATTTCCGACGCGTCCAGATCGGAGCGTTTCGTCTCGCCGCTGAGCACGAGCACGGATTTGAGCCCCGCGTCGCGGGCCATCCTCATGTCGGTGTAGAGCCTGTCGCCGACCATGGCGGCCTGGGAAGGCCCTATCCCGAGCTCCTCGAGCGCGCATCGGGCCATGAGCATGCTGGGCTTGCCTGCGATCACGGGCACGCGTCCCGTGGCTTCCTTGAACATCGCTATGAAGCACCCGGTGTCCGGCACGAAGCCGCCGTCAACGGGGCAGAGGACGTCGGGGTGGGTCGCGACGTACGGCAGGCCCCTTTCGAGCAGATCATAGGCTCTCCGGATTTTATCGTACGTGATGGTCTTGTCGAATCCGAGGAGGACCACGCCGGGCTTCTTCTCGTCGGTCCTTATGCCTTCCGCATGGAGCTCCTCGATGAGTTCCGGCGTGCCCAGCGGGAAGACCGCGGCCCCGGGATGCTCCTTCCTGAGATATGTCGCGGCCGCGTTCGTGGAGATGAATATCTCCGAATCGTCCGCGTCCACGCCGAGGCGCCGGAGCTTCTCCCCGTACGAGGACCTGCTCCGCGACGAGTTGTTGGACAGGTAGAGCGCCTTGCGGCCGCTCTCCCTGATTCGCCTCGCGAAGTCCCGGGCCCCGTCCAGGAGCCGGTCCCCGAGGTACATGGTCCCGTCGAGGTCGACGAGGAGCCCCCTGATGCCGGCGTCGAGTGAAATCATCCTGATCCGCCTCCGGCGGCGCGCGGGCCGGTCCGAAGTCCTGCTACCAGCCGTTCCTCAGCCTCTCGCCAAGCGAGTCGTCGAGCTCCGGATTGGCCTTGAACTTGGCCACGGTCTTCTCGATGTCGTACTCCACCCTGTGGTGGGTGATTTCCCGCTCGCCGTCGAAAGTCACGTAGCAGGCCTTCGAGTCCTCGTCCCGGGGCTGGCCCACGGACCCGGCGTTCACGAGGGTCTTGGTCCCCCAGAGCAGGGGATACGCCTGGTAGTCCGACCATGCGGGGTGGACGAGGTAGAAATCCGTGTTGCATATGCACGGGATGTGCGTGTGCCCGGTGAATCCGAGCTCGTCGAGCAGCCCGAAGTTCGCCTTGATGTCCTCCTTGGCCTTGGGCGTCAGGCCGAAGAGGTCGGCCTGTTTTATGAGGTACTCCTCGGTCGATCCGCGCGGCGACCCGTGGATGTACACCACCTTGCCCTCGCGGATTTCCTCCTTCAGGTTCTTGAAGAAGCCGGACACGCGCGGGTCCTTGGTGTAGGCCCTGACCATCTTACGCGTGAAGTCCAGCGCCCGCTGCGCCTTGGCGTTGAAGCGCGTGTTCTTCTTGAACAGCGCGACCTCGTGGTTGCCCATCACGCCCCGGATCTCGTGCTTCACCGCGAGCAGGATGCACTCCACCGGGCTGGGGCCGTATCCGATGAGGTCGCCGAGCGAGATTATGTCCTTTATGCCCTTCTTGGCGATGTCGTCGAGCACCGCCCTGAACGCTTCCAGGTTGGCGTGAACGTCGGATATTATCGCAAGCATAATCCCGCCGGAAAGCCCGAAAAATCAAGCTTTGCAGAACGCGCCCGCGTTGTCAACGCCCATTTTCTCTTGATTTGCCGGCCTCCCGGCCCTAGATTGACCGCCCGGCGCCGTGAAGCGTCTTGCGGAGGCGGAAGTGCAGGCTGATCTGCTCCATTTCGAGAAACCGGTCCTCGAGATTGACGAGAAGATAAAGAAGCTCGAGGAGTTCGCCGTCCAGCGGGGAATCGACGTCGCGCCCGAAATCGCCCACCTCCGCAGGAGGCAGGAGAGCCTCATAAAATCCCTCTTCGGAAGCCTGACCGCCTGGGACAAGGTCGCGCTCGCGAGGCACCCCAAGAGGCCCCAGACGTCCGACTACATCGACATGATGGCGGTCGACTTCGTCGAGCTCCACGGGGACGGGACCGCGGGCGACGACAAGGCGATTGTCGCGGGCTTCGGGACCGTAGGCGGGGAGAAG
>JBFZBV010000109.1:0-3969 GCA_041308285.1 Planctomycetota bacterium
GTCCTTCTCCACGGACGCCACCGGGCCGAAGAACTCCTCGAACACCTCCACCGGGTCCCTGCCGGCGGACTCCTTCGAGTGCACGAAGGCCTCGAACGCCTTGAACCTGCCCGCGTACCCGCCCTCCTCGCAGTTGGCGAGGAACCATACCAGGCCCCAGGAGTGGTTGTAGAAGTCCCTGTCCACGGTCGGCCCGGGGCTGCCGGTCAGTATCTTCCTCAGCGGCCATGCCACGCCGGTCGCGACGAGGTGCTGGAGATAGTAGAGGTTCGAGTTCTTCTGCGGCGCGAGCACGGCAGTGCGCAGCCGTCCGCCTTCGAACGAGTGGTTCGCGATATAGCACGCGATTCCCTCGAAATACCACGCCGAGGCGTTCAGCGGCCTCCCTGACAGGCACTCGAACTGGTGGCAGAGCTCGTGGATTAGGTAGTTAATCGACGTGTAGTCGTCGTCCACGTAGGGGAAGTGGACTTTGCTGCCCGAGAAGAACCCGTGCGTGTACAGCTTCCCCGGCATGGCCATGCCGAGGCCCACTGCGAAGTCCTCGAAGCCGGCGAGGTCGCCGAAGACGTCCCCTTCGAGCACGCCCTGGGGCTCGAATCCGAAATGCTCCTTGAAGGCCTCGTACGCCTGCTCGGCGATTTCCGCGAACCTGATTCCGCGCGCGGGGGGCAGCGCGCTCGAAAGCCTGTAGTGCGCCGTCCTAACGAGCCGCGTCTTCCCGCCCCCGGGCAGCTCCACCGCCCCTCCGCCGTCGATTCGGGCCGCCTCCGCAGGCGTGAACCAGTCGCCTCGGCGCTCAGCGAGCCCCGCGGTCTTCTCGGCCGCCCTGCCGGGCTCGGCCCACTCGCCCCGCACCGGAATCATCCCCCGGGCGCGCATCAGGTCGGCCTCGCACTCGTACCACCTGCCCTCCCACTTGACGTGCCCGAGCTTCGCGCGGGCCGCGGCGCATTCCGGGTCCGCCGCCGCGGCGCGGCGGAAGCTGAACACGGCCAGGCCGCGCAGCCCCTGGCGCTCGCACCACTCCCCGAGCGAGACGAGCGCGCCGGCGCCGCCCTTCTCCGCGCCCCTGGCCCTGTCCGCGTATACGTCCGCGAGCCCCAGGCCCTTCCAGAGCCGCCCGACCTTCTTCCTCGGGATTGTCTCCCGCCCGCCCGCCTTGAGCTTGAGGACCACGAAGCCCGGCTCGTCCCGGATTATCTCGCCTTCGAGGCACGTCCCGTCCGCGAGCTCCACCACGTCGGCGCGCGCAGCGCCGGGGGGCGGAAGGAGGCTGATCGCCAGGGAGAACGCGAGGAAGGCCGCCGCGCCCGCCGGCGGGGCCCGCCGGCCTGCGGCGCCCGCGCCGGGACGGGGAATCTTGAATCCGTCTCCCATGGCAATCGCTCCGTTCTCAATCCTGCCCGGGAGCCGGGCCGATGGCGCCGTCCAGAGCCTCGTCCTCGGCCTTGCCCCTCGGGATTTTCTCGCCGGCTTTGGCGTGCGCGGCCGCGAATTTCTCGAGGTCGGCCCCGGCCTCGGACAGCGGCCTGCCCAGGACCTCCGAAAGGACGGCGGCGAAGTCGAGCTTCCCGTCGTCCTTGAGCTGGGCCGAGACCACGAACGCCTCGAGTTTCCCGACGCCCCAGAGGTAGTTCATGAGCGCCCTCCCCTGGCCGTAGCCCTGGGGGTCGATCATGAGGACGCAGTCCCTCACGAGCGCTTCCAGGCTCCTCGCCGTCCCGGCCGAGACCTGCTGCGCGTACATTGAGTCGCGCCAGTTGACGATTCCGAAAGGGTTCTCGCCGGAGAGGTCGTCGAAGGCCTCGAAAAAGCAGGCCAGGCCCTCGTTGAACCAGAGCGGCGGGAAGGTCCGGAAGGACGCCTCGAGCATGGCGTGGGTCATCTCGTGGAGTATGGTGCCGTCCCCCATGAACCCGGGATAGGCGTAGAGCTTCCCCTTGCCCCACTCGTATGCGCCCATCATCGCAGGGTTCTGGCCGAGCTTCCTGAACTCCTCCTCGCTGCGGATGTAGAAGAGCAGGAGGGGTTTTTTCGGGCTGCCCAGGAAGAACAGCCCCCTCGTGATGCCGACGAACCTCTCGACCGCCGACTTGACGGCCTTGAAGTCCCCGTCCTTCACGGTGTAGAGCATGTCGACATCGGGCAGGAAATCGGACTTGAATTCGAGGCCGGAGGCCTTGGACTGCGCCTCGGCGAGGGCGCGGACGCGCGGCTCCTGCGCCTTTCGGAACCCCTCTTCGGCCACCCACTTCCCGCCCTTGAACACGCCCTGGGGACTGCCGCTCAGGACGTCGTGCATGTACCTCGCCTTGAGCGCGGGTTTCAGGGCCAGCGACTTCGCCTCGCTGTCGGACGGGTTCCAGCGGAGCGCCTTCTCGACGCTCCTGCGCGCCTCCCTGAGGAGGCCCTTGGACAGGCACCACCTGGCGAGCGCGGCGTAATCGCGGCCGACCGAGGCCCGGAGCGCCTTCACCTTCTCCGCATGCTCCGCCGCGAGGTCCTCGGGGGCGGGCGGCTTCGGCGGGGCGGGCGCTTCCGCGCCGGGCTTCGCCGCCCTCGCCCGCTCCAGGGCCGATTCGGCCTCCTTCTGCAGCCCCGCCGCGCCGCACCACGCGGACAGGGCCAGTTCCGATTCCGCGTACGCCCCGACAAGCTTCCCGAGGCGGGAGAGGTACTCTTCCCGCGGGGCCGGCTTCCCCTGGGCGCCGAGACCGGAGGCGTCGGAGGCCCAGAGCCCCAGGACGGCCAGGGCCGCCGCCAGGGCCCGCGGCGCTTCCAGTGCTGCAGGGCGGGCCGGGATCAAGGACGCTGTCCCCAAGAAAACGAGTCCCGCGGAGCGGATTCGCGCTCCCGCGCGGCGCCGCGGCGTCTTCCGCCTTTCCGGCCGGGCCGCGCGGGAAAAGGCGCGGGCCCGGGGGCGGGAGGCAGCCGTGCACTTGAAGTATATAACTTATCCCGCCCCGATTTCCGGAAAAAGAAAAGACCCGGGGCCCGGGAACTTTCCGCCGGGCGGAGCGTCTCATCAGGCGTCTGATGCTGTTTGAACCGACTTCAATCGGCGGATTCGCGCGCCGATTGGGATCCCCCCCGGCCTCCGCGGGACGGGAGAGGGTCCGTTTCCACGCGCGCATTGCGGCGCTTTTTTGGTAGCATGTCGGGCATGCGGAACCCGCCTGCCTTGCGGCGCGGCGGGAATCCCTATTCGATGAGGAGGATTCGTCATGTCTCTGAAAAAGCCGGTTCTTCTTCTCGGGCTGTTCGCTTCCGTTTGCGCGGCCGTCGCGCCTGCGGCGCTCCTCGCCGCCGAGGGCGGGAAATCCGACGCCGAAAAGACCATGGAGAGCGCCCGCGCCTCCATGCTGTCCCGCGACTACGCGGCGGCGCTGGAGTCGCTCAATGCCTACGTCGCAATGCCGGACGCCGCGAAGGACGAGGGCCTCGTGCTCATGGCCAGGGCCCTGGCGCTGTCCGGGAGGAACGCGGAGGCCATGGCTGCGCTGGACCGGCTCATCTCCGAGATGCCCAAGAGCAGGCTCCTCTGCAAGGCGAGGTTTCTCAAGGCCGATCTCATGGTCAGGACCGGCCGCGTCGCCGACGCCCTGAAGATCCTCGACGAGGAGGCCAGACGGGTCATTTCCGAGAAGAGGCGGCTTGAGATGGCCGATGTCTATCTCAAGTCCGCCGACTCGTTCTTCAAGCCCGCCGACGAGGTCAAGAAGCCCGACTGGGCCAGGGCGGACGCGTTCTACGCGAAGGCGATGAGCATGGGCCTGCCGCTGGACAAGGAGGCCGACGTCGTCCTCCGCCGCGCCGAGGCACTCTCGAACCTCAAGAGGCACCAGAACGCCAGGATCCTTCTCGAGGAGTGGAAGAAGAAGAACCCCGCGCACCCCAAGGCCGTAGCCGTGGCCCTCGCGCTCGGCGAGAGCTACCTCGCCCTGAACCTGCGCAACGAGGCCAGGC
>JBFZBV010000110.1:0-17310 GCA_041308285.1 Planctomycetota bacterium
GTCCAGGAGCCTCGGCGTGTCGCGGAATTCCCTGATGTCCCTCAGCAGGCCGGACGCGAATTCAGTTATGGCTGGGACCACGGCGGGCTCGATGCGCGAGAGCACGAGCGCGCCCACGGAATCCGAGAGCGCCGCCATGAATCTCCCCCCCCGCCGCCTGAAACCGCGTTCCGCGAGGACGTGCTGCAGGAAGCAGATGGCCCCGAGGAGGACGAGGAAGCCCAGGAAGAACGAGACGTCCGGCATGTCGCCCCTGCCAATCCTGAGCACGACGGCCACCGCGAAATACGCGACGTACGCCGCCGGGACGATGTTGTACCCCACGCTCCGGAGGAAGCCCGACGCCGACTCCTCGATGAATCGCCCCATGCGTCCGATTACGAGTTCCGACGCCTCCGACACGATGGAGGCCGGGAACGCGCCGTCGAGCCAGGACGAGCCCGCCGCGAAGCACGAGGAATCCACCCCGACCGCCTCGAGGCGGGAGAGCACGTCCGACCTCGCCCGGGCGGCGAGAAGCCCCACCCTGGAGGCGTCGACTCCCGTGAGCGCGGACCGCACCTCGGCCTTCAGCTCCGCGGGGTCCAGAGCCCTGCGCGCGGACAGCCTGGCCGAGAAGAGGGAAGAAACTTTTTCGGCGGCGGCGAGGTACACCCCGAATATCCCCCCGATGGCCAAGGAGGGGGCGGAGAGGAGGAAGCGCCTGATGCGGTCGTCCTTCTCGAACAGCGAGGCCGAGATTTCCGCGGCAATCCCCGCCGCCGCCGCCCTGGAGACCCGCCTCGCCTCCTCGGGCATCTCGCCGAGCCCCTTCTCGATGCCGTCGGGCAGCGCCGCCTTGACGGACGCGTAGACGTTGGAGACGAGCGCCGTCAGATTGGAGTTCTTTATCCTCCCAATCGCCGCCCGGTCCATCTCCTCCAGCACGACCCGTTCGAGGGCCCCGAAGGACCCCGAGTCCAGCCCCGCCGCGCCCTCCGTCCTCGCCTTGAACGCGTTGAGCGCCGACAGCTCGAATATCTCCGGATTCCGGAAACCCTCCCCTGCCAGGGCCTCCGCCAGGTCGTCGCGGACCTCGCGGGAGACTCCGAAATCGGACTTGTTGATTACGAACAGGAACTTCCTCCCCTCCCTGAAGCGCCTCAGGAGCCGGAAGAGCGACAGGTTCCTGTACTTCTCCCGGTCCACCACGCAAATCGCCATGTCCGAGACCCTGAGGAGCTCGAGCAGCCTGCGCCTGTTGGAGACGACCATGCTGTCGAAATCAGGCGGGTCGAGGATAATCTTGCCCCTGAGGCCGGGCGAGTCGTTCACCACGATTCTGTCGCGGTCCGAGATGACCGGGGCAATCGGGCCGAGGTCGTTCTCCCTGTGGGAGTAGAACGTGGATTCGGTCGTGCAGGGCCTTATGGGCGAGGTCTTCGCAATCTCCGAGCCGGCGAGGGCGTTGATGAGCGTGGATTTGCCCACGCCCGTCCCGCCGAGCATGGTGACGACCAGGGACCCCTGCAGGTTCTTCCTCTGCATCGAGAGGGCGGCGAGGACTTCGTCGAACTCCGCGCGGCGGGCCGCGAGGGGCCTTATGCACGCGGCGCGGGCGAGGAACCCGCCCATGCGGGATATGGCCGCCTCGTAGGCGCGCGCGCGCAGCCCGTCGTCCCGTTCCTCGGGGGTCATGCGGGAATCTCCAGATCGAGAAGCGCCCTGCCCGTCTCCTCGAGGGCCTGCGAATCGGGCGCCTGCGGCATGGATTCGGCCAGCGGGTCGAGTACGAGGCGCTTCACAATCGCGTCGAACCTCCCGGCGTGGAGACTGCGGTACTCCGAGCGCACTCCCTGGAAGTATGCGCTCCCGAAGGTCTCAATCGCGTACTGCATGAGCTTGGCCGCCAGCGGGGCGGTTACCAAATCCGTGGGCCCGACGCCGCCGGTGATAAGGACGCCGGCCACCCCGGCGCCGACCTGCAGCGCGGCCTTGGACGTCTTGATGAAGGCCTTGAGGTTCGGGCTCGCCTCTATCTTCTCGATCATCTCCGACCTCTTGCCGTCAATCCAGCGGGCGAAGCCCGGCTCCGAATCGGCCCACAGGGCTTCCGCCCTCCTCTCCGCCGGTCCGGCGAGGGGGCCCGAGGAGGCGGATTTCTGCACCTCCGCGAAAAGCGGGTCGGAGGCCGCGGCCTTGAACAGGGACTCGAGGACGCGGAGCCTCAGCATGTCCGCGGTCTCGGCAATCCTCTTCATGTCGCGTTCCATCCGGCGCGAGGCGGCGGCGCGCGCCTTGTTCTCGGCCCCCCCTTCGCCCTGGATTCTGGCCGCAATCCACTTGAAGACCCTGCCGGGAGCCTTGAGCACGTCGTCCACGACGGGGACCTTGAAGTGGTCGAGGACCTCGGCGAAGACGGACTCCATCTCCGGGTACTTCTCCGCGTCGAGGGCCGCGAGGTATCCCGTCCTGGCTTCGGCCACCCACGAGCCCGCGTCCGAGGAGAACCGGGCAATCTTCGCGGCCTCGGCCGAAACCGCCGCAATCGCGGCCCCGAAGCCTTTCTTCACCGCCGCGAGGGACGCGGCGGCCTGGGCCCTCTTCACGGAAACCGGGTCGAGGGCTTCGAGCGCCTTCGCGAGCGGCCCGACGGGCCCGGCGAGGCTCCCGAAGACGTCGGCTCCAGGCGGGAACCTCGGGACCCTGGACACGCGGCCCCGCACGGCGGTCCTGGGCGCGAGCACCGCGGCCTCGAAGTCGGCAATCACGGCGTCGGCCTCGCCGCCCAGGAAGTTGAACACGACGAAGACCTCCCTGCCCAGGACGAGCGCCTTCTCGAGGAAGCGCACGCAGGCCTCGTCGTTGTACTTGCTGGGAGACGTCACGAAGACCACGGCGTCGGAGGCCGCGAGGAGGTCCTTCGCAATCTCGAGATTCTCCGTCCTGTTGGAATCGACGTCCGGAGAGTCCACGAGGAGGAGCCTGCCGCCGGGGACGAGCCTGTAGTGGAACGTGGGGCCGCGCCCGGGCGGGACGTTCAGAATCGCGGGATCGCCAAGCTCGGACCTCTCGTACCCGTCGAGGAACCTCGGGTCGCGGACGAACCCGGCGTCCTTCTCCGGGGCGGAGACCGCCGGCCTCCGGGTCATGCCCGCCCTGGGGTCGGGCGCGGCGACGCGGGATCCGGCAATCGCGTTGAACACCTCGGACTTGCCGACGTTGGTCCCGCCGGTCACCACTGCGACGAGAGGGGGAGCGAATCCCCGCTCGGCCTCGAACAGGGCCTTCGCGGCGAACAGCCTCCTGAGGAAGGCGATTTCGGCCGCGAGATCCTCGCCCCCGGCGCTCCCCTTCAGCGGCCGGACCTCCGCGAGCTTCCGCTCGAGCTCCCTGGCTTTTCGGAGATACGCGTCCATTCGGCCCTGCATGGCCGGCTGCGGCCGCCCGGCCGGCCGGCGGAAATCCTTATACCATAACCCGAACGAGCCGTAACGGGAAAGTTTCCCCCCAGCCCTCCCGCGATGAAGAGTCGCGCGCGGAATCGTCCGCGGCTGTCGTCGGGAGCGGGGTTTTTGGGGCTCATGGACGACTTGCAAGATGGAGTGACCGTACTTCCCCGCACTTCCCCTCGCTCATCCGAGCTTCTCCGGCGCCCTCTCGTTCCATGCGAGTCGTGTACGTGTACGAAAACGTGGACGGGAACGAATACGCGGCACGAAAGCACGAGTACGGGATAGCAGGTCCCGCGGTGAAAACGACCGACGATACATCCAGGGGAATCAGGTCGCCCGCCGCCCGAAGAATCCGGACTCTTCACCCCTGCGCCGGGCCCTATCGGATTGACATGGGCGCGCCAGCCTGATAACCTCTGGGTTCCGCGATTATCCCTGGAAGGCGGATTCCAGGCACAACGATATGAGGAAAGAACAATGAAAGAAGCTGTCATCCTGAGCGCGGTAAGGACGCCGGTGGCGTCCTTCCAGAAATCCCTCTCGTCCATCGGCGCCCCCGACCTGGGCGCAATCGCAATCAAGGAGGCGGTCGCCAGGGCTGGAATCGACCCGGAACTCGTCGACGAAGTCATCATGGGCAACGTCGTCACCGCCGGGCTGGGCCAGAATCCCGCGCGCATCGCGGCGATGAGGGCCGGCATCCCGGCGTCGAAGTCGTCCTTCACCGTGAACAAGGTCTGCGGCTCGGGCATGAAGGCCCTGCACCTCGCCTGCATGGCGGTGCAGACCGGCTTCTCCGAAGTGGTCGTGGCCGGGGGCATGGAAAGCATGACCAACGCGCCCTACATCCTCCCCTCCTTGCGCGGCGGCGCCCGGCTCGGGGACGCCAAGGTCGTCGACACCATGATCTTCGACGGCCTCTGGGACATCCACAACGACTTCCACATGGGCAACACCGGGGAGCTCGTCTCGGAGAAGTACGGCATATCCAGGGAAGAGCAGGACAAGTACGCCTTCGAGTCGCACCGCAAGGCCTCGGAGGCCATCAAGAACGGCAAGTTCAAGAAGGAAATCACGCCCGTCAGGATTCCCCAGAAAAAGGGCGAGCCAATCGTCTTCGACACCGACGAGCACCCCAGGGCGGACACGACCGTCGAAAAGCTCGCCAAGCTGCCGCCCGCCTTCAGGAAGAACGGGACGGTCACTGCCGGCAACTCATCCGGCATAAACGACGGGGCCGCGGCCCTCGTCGTCACCTCGGCCGAGAACGCCGCGAAGCTCAAGCGCAAGCCGCTCGCCCGCGTCACGGGGATGGGCATCGGGGGCAGGGCTCCGGAGTGGGTCATGCTCGCGCCCATCGAGGCGGTCAATGATCTCAAACGCAGGACCGGATTCAAGATTCCGGACTTCGATCTCGTCGAGGTGAACGAACCGTTCGCCGTGGCGTCGATAGCCCTCATACGCGAAATCGGGCTCGACCCCGCCAGGACGAACATCCACGGAGGCGCCGTCGCGCTCGGCCACCCCATCGGCGCCACCGGAGCCAGGCTCATTGTCACCCTCATCCATGCGCTCGAACAGGAGAGGAAGAAGAAGGGGCTTGCGACGCTTTGCCTCGGAGGCGGGAACGCCATAGCTACGAGCATCGAAATGCTATGATTCCGCACGACGCCTCCGGGCTGCCGATTCGGCCGTAAAACTGCGGGATTTCGCAAAGAATGCAGGCTTTCCGCTGAAAAGCCTGCTATAAACGGCAGATGAACGGGCTCGCATCCTGGATCCCGAAGAGCTTTGAGGAGCGGCAGATGGAAGTGAAAAAAGTCTCAGTAATCGGAGCGGGCACCATGGGGAACGGAATCACCCAGGTGTTCGCGTCGAAGGAGTTCCCGGTCACCATGATTGACGTCGCGGAGGACCTGCTCGACAAGGCCATCTCCAACGTGAAATCCGGCCTGGACAAGCTCGTCAAGAAGGAGAAGCTGTCCGCCTCCGAAGCAGAAAAGACCCTGGCCAGGATCTCGAGGTCGACCTCGCTCAAGGGCGCAGCCGACTCCGACCTCGTCGTGGAAGCCGCCACCGAGAATCGTGCCGTGAAAATGGACATATTCGGCACCCTGGGGAAGGTAACCGGCCCGCGGGCCATCCTTGCGACGAACACCTCATCCATATCCGTCACCGAGATTGCGAAGGCCTCGGGGCGGCCCGAGAGGACCATCGGGATGCACTTCATGAACCCCGTCCCGCTCATGAAGCTGGTCGAGGTCATCCGTGCCGTGCAGACCGACGACGACGCGTTCAAGACCGTCATGGACCTGTCGGTGAAGCTCGACAAGATTCCGGTGGCAGTCAACGACTCCCCCGGATTCATATCCAACAGAATCCTGATTCCCATGATTAACGAGGCGGCTTTCGCTCTGATGGAAGGCATAGCGGACGCGGAAGCCATCGACAACGTGATGAAGCTCGGCATGAACCATCCCATGGGGCCCCTGGCGCTCGCCGATCTCATCGGACTCGACATCTGCCTCAGCATCATGAACGTCCTGTTCGAGGGATTCAACGATTCGAAATACAGGCCTTGCCCTCTCCTGAAGAAGATGGTCGCCGCCGGCAGGCTCGGCAGGAAGACCGGGCAGGGCTTCTACAAGTACTGAGAAGCGCCGGAGCAGCTCAACGTTGGGATTCGTACGATGGATTTCGAGCTCACCGAGGACCAGGAGATAATCAGGCGATCCGCCGCCGAATTCGCCGACGAAGTCCTGAAACCGTCCGCGGCGAGGATGGACTCCGGGCCGGCCTTCCCGTACGAAAACCTCATGGCTGCCGCGCAGCTCGGCTTCATGGGCGTGCTCGTCCCCGAGGAGTTCGGGGGCGCGGGCCTCGGCAACATGGAGCTCGCGATAATCCTCGAAGAGATGAACCGCGGCTGCGCTTCCACGGGCGTAACGCTCTCCGTGCACAACTCCCTCGTCTGCAGCCCGATTCTGCATTACGGGACCCCGGAGCAGAAGTCCAGATGGCTCCCGATGCTCGCCTCGGGCCGCGCTCTCGGCGCGTACGCCATGACGGAACCCAACTCGGGGACCGACGCGGCGTCCCTGACCCTCTCTGCCGTCGAGGACGGCGGGCATTTCGTGCTCAACGGGACGAAGAGCCTGATTACATCGGGGTCGAAAGCGGACCTCGTCGTGGTCATGGCCCGCACGGACGACGGTCCGGGCGCCAACGGCATCACATCCTTCCTCGTCGAAAAGGGGACCGCCGGCTTCCGGCCCGGCGTCATAGAGGACAAGCTCGGGATTCGGGGATCCGACACTTCCGAGCTCATCTTCGAGGACTGCCGCATCCCCGCGGCCGACATGCTGGGCAAGAGGGGGGAGGGCTTCAAGATTGCCATGAGCACCCTGGACGGGGGCAGAATCGGCATAGCCGCCCAGAGCGTGGGCATCGCCCAGGCATGCCTCGACGAGGCCCTGAAATACGCCAAGGAAAGGAAGCAGTTCGGAAAGCCCATCTCGTCCTTCCAGGCAATCCAGTGGAAAATCGCGGAGATGGGCACGCGCATCGAGGCCTCCAGGCTGCTCGTGAGGCGCGCGGCCGCCCTGCGAGACCAGAACAGGCCGCACACGAAAGAAGCCGCCATGGCGAAGCTTTTCGCCTCCCAGACGGCCAACTTCGCCGCTTTCGAAGCGCTTCAAATCCACGGCGGCGTAGGATACAGCAAGGAGTTCGCGGTCGAACGCCTGTTCCGGGATGCCCGCATCACGGAAATCTACGAGGGAACAACCGAGGTCCAGAAAATCGTCATTTCCCGCAAGTTACTAGAATGAACCCCCTTCCCGGCTTGCCCGATTGCGACAGACTGGTCGACGGCCTCCTCGGAGGAAACCGCCTCTGCCTCGCGAGGTCCATGACGCTCGTCGAGAACGACGACCCTGTGGCGCAGTACATTCTCCTCCGCGTATTCTCCCGGGTCGGCCGCGCCCGCAGGATTGGAATCACCGGCCCCCCGGGCTGCGGGAAAAGCACTCTGATAAGGGGGCTCGCCCAGAATCTCTCCTCCGCCGGCATGAAGATCGGCATCGTGGCGATTGACCCGTCATCCCCGTTCACCGGGGGCGCCCTCCTCGGCGACCGCATCCGCATGAACTCCATCGCCCTGGACTCCAACGTCTTCATAAGAAGCATGGCCAGCCGAGGAGCCTTCGGAGGGCTGTCCTCCACGGCTCAGAGCGTCGCCGACTTGCTCGACGCCTTCGGCAGGGATTATATTATCTACGAGACCGTTGGAGTGGGGCAGACCGAGGTGGAAATAGCCGACGCCGCCGACACGACCGTGGTGGTCCTCTCTCCGGAGTCCGGCGACGGCATACAGGCCATGAAAGCGGGCCTGATGGAGATCGCCGACGTGATGGTCGTCAACAAGTCGGACCGGGAGGGGGTCGACCGCATAGTCTTCGAACTGGAGATGATACTGAGGATGCGGCCGCGCCGCGGCGGGTGGGAAATCCCCATCGTGAAGACGTCCGCCACGCAGGACCAGGGCATAGGCGATCTCGCCGCAAGCATCGGCAATCACCATAAGTCGCTGGCGGACGGCGGCCTTCTCGCGAGCAGGCGCGAGGAGAACATGAGGAAGAGGATAAGAATCGCGGCGGAGCACTTGTTCCGCAGCAAGGTCCTCGGATCCCTGCCGGAGGAAAGCTGGCGCAGCCGCGTAGCCGAGGTCCTCGCGGGCCGGAGCACGCCCGCCGCGACCGCGGAGGAAATGGTCAGGGACGCGCTCTCGAAAGCGCGCCCCTGAAATCCCTTTGAATGCCGAAACGGCCGGAAGGAACAGGCGGTTCCTCCTGCCGCGCGACGCGCCGCAAGGCGCGGCGCGAGGTCTGACCCGGGCGAGCCCGGTCCCGCAGCCAATCCGCCCCCGGAAGCTGCGGGTTGTGGAGGCTGGACCTGCATGAACCTCAAGTCCCTGGACTGCGGCGAGGGGTACCTCATCAGCGCGGAGCGGAAGGAAGGCGAGATGGTGTTCACCATCGAGCGCAACATCTTCTTCGAGTGCGATCCGGCCCACAAGCTGTTCGAGAGAATCGGCAAGTCCGACCTGTTCTTCCTGCGGCACGGCGGCAACATCATCGTCTTCGGCGAGGACGCGCTCTCCATCGCCCGCAAGCTCGAGTCCGACAAGGGCGTCATCAGGCCGCTGTACTCCCAGGAGGCGCAGGCGTCGAACGAGGAAATCCTGGCGGTGATGCTCGAGGCCGTCCTGCAGAAGTCCTCGGACCCGTCCGACATGCTTCTCATCTGCACCCACGGCCAGGTCGTCGACGGGCCCTTCGACAGCGCCAGGCACCAGAAAACCCTCGAGAGGCTCGCCGCACGGCTCGGCTTCAGGCCCCAGCTGGTGAACCGGGCCTCATCGGTCCTCTTCCACGGGCCGCCGGACGACGTGGCCTCCCTGGGCGAAATCGAGGACGCCGTCTCAATCTGCTTCAGCGAGGAGATGGTCGACGTCTCAATCAAGAACCGGGGCCGCGCCGTATTCGAGTTCTCCTCCGTCCGCGGAGGCAGGTGGATTGACCAGTCCGTCGCCAAGATGCGCGAGACTTCCCCGCTGGCCATCGAGCGCATACGCGAACACGACCTCGACCTGGAGACGCAGAATCCCCAGGACAAGCTCACCATGATGGTGGGGATTTACGTCGAGCACATGATCCAGTACATCCTGCAGATGATAGCCGCCCAGGTCCGCAAGGCCGGAATCAGCCTCCCGGGCCCTGTCGATGCGGTGATTTCGGGGAAGCTCGCCGCCGTGTCGGGCTTCGAGGCCAAATTCGCATCCATCCTCAAATCGGTCGAATTGCCGTTCCACGTGAGGTCAATCAAGCTCTGCCCCGATCCGCTTCGCGCGGCAGCCGGAGGCGCGCTCGTCCAGGCCCTCCAGCGGCAGCGCCCGGTCCCGGCGTCCGCCGCCCCCGCCGCGGCCGCGCCCGCGGGAAGGAAGCCCATCCGCGTGAACGACATCTTCGGACCGCGCTCCGAGACCGCCCCGTCGGCGCCCGCCCAGCGCGCCCCCGCTCCAGAGCCGCCCGCCCCCGCCGCGCCTCCGCCCGGGCAGAGCGGCGATATGGAGGAGCTCGAGAGGAAGATCAAGATTCTCGAGGACAAGCTCGCGGACATCGAGGAGTCCGGCGGGAGGAAGGAGGACCTCGCCCGCGTGGAGCGCCTCCGGATGGCCGCCGGAATCGCCCCGGAGGCGTCCGGGAAGGCATTCACTCCGCCCAAGGTCCAGTACGAGCACTTCTTCAAGAAAATGGTCGACTCGTCGGCGTCGGATCTCTTCCTCTCCTCCGGCGCCAAGCCTGCCATGCGCGTCGACGGAGTCATCCAGTTCATATCCGGGAACATCCTCACCTCGGACTACTGCCGGAGCCTCGTCGAGGCCCTGGCGAAGAAGCCCTACAAGGAGATATTCGCGCGCCAGAAGGGCATCGACCTCGCCGTGTCCATAGACAACGTCGGCAGGTTCAGGGCCAACTTCTTCCACCAGAGGGGCACCATAGCCTGCGTGTTCCGCTACATAAAGAAGAAGGTCCCCTCCTTCGAAGAGCTCAACCTGCCGGCGAAGACGCTGATGAAGCTCGCCAAACAGAGGAGGGGGATGATCCTCGTCACCGGAGTCGCGGGCAGCGGGAAGTCCACGGCCATCGCCGCCATGATTGAGTACATAAACCAGACCTCCAACCGCCACATCGTCACCGTCGAGGACCCCATCGAGTTCGTCTTCGACGAGAAGCAGAGCGTCATCGACCAGAGGGAGGTCGGCTTCGACACGGCCAACTTCCTCAACGCCCTGAAGGCCGTCGTCAGGCAGAGCCCGGACGTCATCTTCATCGGCGAGATGCGCGACAAGGAAACCATGGAGGCGTCCATCTCGGCGGCCGAGACCGGCCACCTGGTCCTCAGCACCCTCCACACGGTCAACGCCCAGCAGACCGTGGAACGCATAATCACCTTCTTCCCCCCCCACCAGCACGGGCTCGTCCGCATGCAGCTCTCCATGGTGCTCGCGGGGGTCATCTCCATGAGGCTCCTGCCCAAGAAGTCCGGCGGCGGCAGGGCCCCCGCGGTGGAAATCATGCTTTCGACTCCCACAATCAAGGACCTCCTCTTCGAGGGAAAGACCAACGAGCTCTACGCGGCCATCAGCAACGACCAGCACTTCGGCAACCAGACGTTCAACGAGTCCCTCAAGGGGCTGTACCAGTCCGGAGTGATTTCGCTCGAAGAAGCCCTCGCCGCGGCCGACAATCCCGACGAGCTCAAGCTCGAGATCAGGGGCATCTCGAGGGGCACGAGAGCCACGGACTTCGACCTGGGCTAGGCCGGACCGGATCCCACCGGAATGCTGGACGCAGGCGGGAGGCCGCAGTATGATTCCGTCCGGCGGGTTGCCTGGTCTCCACAACCGGGTCGCCGTTCGTCCGCGGGCGAGGGCGCCGCGGCCCCAACCCCATTGGGAACCCGAACTTGAGAGCCGATGGACAGGCCGGCGTCGGATATCGGATTGCGAGTGCGGCGCACCGCTTCTCCTCATGCCGCGCAGCGTCCGCAGGCCTGGCGCGCAGCGTCCGCGCCGCGCTCCTGTCGGCCGCCGCCCTGGCGGCCGCCGCCACGTCCGCGTGCGGAGGGTCCGCCGCGGACCTTTCCGAAGAGCCGCCCTCGGCGGGGCTCAGCCTGTCCATATGCTCCCCCTTCGCCGAAATGCCCGTCGCCCTGGGCGGAGCGTGCTGGATTCCCGTCACGCTCACCATCTCGAACCCCGCGGCCGCCCCGGGATCGGACTTCAAGGGGAGCGCCGTCGTCATGATCATCGACCAGGCCGAGCGCCAGTCGAGAGCCCTGGAGATTCCGCGGGGATCGACCAAGCGCGCGACCTTCTTCCTGTGGCTGCCTCCCCTCTATTTCACGAATCCGGCCCGAGTCACGGCCCGCCTCGAGGAAGACGGGGAAGTCCTTGCGGAGAAATCCGAAGACTTCGGGATTCTTGCCCGAGGATCCGTCCAAGGCCGCAGAATCCCCTTCAATTCCAGAGGATCCGCTGCAGTCCAGATGAGCCCGCCCTGGCTGTGCGCCTATTTCTCGCCCGAGGAGAAGCCCGAGGCTTTCGCCCCCCCCTCCGGGGAAACCTCCAGGCTGCGGCTGCAGCTGTACCTGGTCCGTCTCGACCCGGCCATGGATTTCTACGACGAGTGGATTGGCTATTCGGCGTTCAGGAACCTGGTGGTCTCGGCCGACGCGCTTTCAGGCCTCGGCAGGACTCAAATCGACGCCCTCGAGGCATGGGTCTCGGCAGGCGGGCTGCTGGTCATATCGCCCGGCGAGAGCGACGGCTACGCGAAGTCCAGGATCGTCTCCCATTACTTCGCGGTCGAGCACGTCGATTCCTCCTTCCGGGACGTCCCCTCTGATCCGGCGTACGCGGACGACGAGGAGCAGGCCCCGGCGAAGCCTCCCTCCCGAAGGGAATTCATCCACAGGTTCAAGGTGGGCGGATTGGAGGTCGAAGCCGAGTGGGCCGCGGCCAGGTCCGGCCTCGGCGGCGTCCTCCTGACGAGGAGCCCCTCGGCCGCCGCCCTCTTCCTCGACCCGGCGAAATCGCCGTTCCGGACGACCAATCTCACGGCCCGGAGGTTCTTCGACTCGCTCCTTCCCGCCGAGGCGGCGGTTTTCGAACTGGACTTCGATGCCTACCCCCGTGCCGCCTTCTCCTACCAGGTCCCCCGAGTGGGCTTCATGAAATCCATCCTCGACAGAATCATGGACCTGCCGTCGATCGGCCTCCTGGGCCTGCTGTTCGTCGTCTACATCGCCTGCGTGGGGCCCGTCAACTACTTCGTCCTCAGGAGGAAGGGCCTGCACGCCATGATGGTGGTGACGGTGCCTGCAATCGCCCTGTTCTTCATCGCCGTGATTATAGCCGCCGGTTTCCTGCAGAAGGGGGCGGGCGCCAAGGCCGCCAGGACGGAAATCCTGAAGCTGGAGGGCGCATGCTCCGGAGGCATGAGGACGACCATGGTCGCCCTGAGGACCACCGGCCAGGGGGAATACTCCTTCAGATTCGAAGGCGGTGCGTTCCCGATATACTCCGGGCCCGCCTACGGTCTGATGCGGCGCATAGACTCCGGCGACGGCTACGAGGCGGCCGGCCTCGCCCTCAGGCAGTGGGACATATCGCTCTTCAAGTCGGTGGAGCCCTGGGGCCGCGGCAGGACCATGCGCCTTGCCTTCGCGGGCGATGATTCGGCGACCGTGACGAATCTCTCCGGGATGGCGCTCGGGAAGGGTTTCCTCTGCTCGGCAGGCGGGATTGGGGTGGCCGAAGTCCCGCCGCTGGCGCCGGGCGAGACCTCCGACGTGCGAATCGACATCATGCGCAGCCCCCTCGAACGCGACTCCTGGAACATTGCCCACCCGGGGATATCGGCAATCACGACGACGATTGTCCCGGCATTCGTGGCCGAAGACCTCGCCTATTTCAGGGAAGGCACGGACGCGGGGCTCGAAGACCTGTTCCGCCGGAGCCATTTCTACGTGGCCCCCTCCGACTTCAGGGACAGGCCCCCCCTGCTGAACGGGAAACCGCTGTCCTTCGCGGACGACGGCGCCTTCCTCATCTATGTGCAGTGATTCGGAGCGCTCGCTTGATTGAAATCGAGGGGCTTGAAGTGGATTTCGGCGCCGTGAGGGCGCTCAACGGCATCGGCTTCCGGGTCGGGGAGAAGGAGATTTTCGGCTTCATCGGCCCGAACGGGGCGGGCAAGACGACGACCATCCGGGTCGCCGCGACCCTTCTCAGGCCCTCGGCCGGATCCGTGAGGATTGCGGGCAGCTGCGTGGTGAACGAGCCCGAAAAGGTGCGCAGAATCATCGGCTACATGCCCGACAGCTACGGCCTGTACGACGACATCTCGGTGTTCGAGTATCTCGACTTCTTCGCCAAGACCTACGGCATCTTCCTTCCCGCGCGCACCAGGATGGTCGAGGACGTGATGGCGCTCACCGACCTCGGCGGCCTCCGCGACCGCCTGGTCTCTACGCTGTCGAGGGGCATGAAGCAGAGGCTCTGCATGGCGAAGACACTCGTGCACGACCCCGCCGTGCTCATACTCGACGAGCCCGCCTCCGGCCTCGATCCGCGCGCCAGGATTGAATTCAAGGAGCTCCTCAAGGAGCTCAAGAGGATGGGCAAGACGATACTCATATCCTCCCACATCCTCACCGAGCTCTCTGATTTCTGCACGTCGATAGGGATTGTCGAGTCGGGGAACATGGTCGCATGGGGGACAATCGACGACGTGATGAAGAGAATCAGGCCGTCGAAGATAGTCAGGGTCAAGTTCCTCGGACCCTCCGGAGCCGTCGCCGAGGCGATGAAGGGGCTGGGGTTCGTCGATCACTTCGACGTGTTCGAGGGCCACATGGACGCCTTCCTGCCTCCCGACTCGGCCGGGATTCCGGACCTCGTCAAGGTCCTGGTGTCCGCCGGAATCCCCCTTACGGGCGTCGAAGAGCGCGGCGCGTCGCTCGAGGACCTGTTCATATCCATAACGGAGGGGAAAGTCTGCTGATGCCGCTCCTCGACCGGTCAATCGCCCGCGCGGAGATCGCGACGGACAGGTTCCTGAACCCGATCCTGCAGCGCGAGATACGGGGGACCTTCCGCGGAGTCAAGTTCCTCGCGATCCTCGTGGTCCTGCTGCTCCTCCTGGGAGCCTCCCTTCTCGTGGCCGCCGCCGCGCTCATGCAGACCCGCGGCATCGTCAACCCCATGCATGTCGGCGGCATGATCCACGCCGTGTTCTTCCTCGGCATGTCGCTCGTCATCCTCTTCATCATGCCCTCGTTCGCCGCGACCTCCGTGGTCTCGGAAAGGGAGAGGGACACCGCCGACCTCCTGAAGACCACCGCCCTGTCCGACGGATCAATCGTGCGCGGCAAGTTCCTGGCGGCCATGGCGTACGCGACCATCCTGCTCGCCGCGGCCCTGCCGCTCGGCAGCATAAGCTTCCTCTTCGGAGGCGTGACAATCGCGAACCTCGCGGCCGCATACTTCGCCCTGATGGCGATGGCCGCCGCCGTGAACATGTTCTCCATATTCGTATCCACCCAGACCAGGCGCAGCCGCACGTCCCTCAGCGCCGCCATGGTCTTCTCCGTGGCCTTCGTCGTGATTGCCGCCACGCTCGCCAACATCGAGGACCTCGCAGGCGTGGTCTCCGAGGTCTCCGGCATCCTCGGCCTCGAGCCCCTGACCAGGCTCCGCTACATGGAAATGCCCGGACTCCACGGCGGGCTCTGGTGGCTGTGCATCGTAGCCGTCCCCGCGTACCTCTTCTCGGCGGTGATGGTCTTCAGCTACTGCTCGGCCGTCAACAAGCTCAAGCCCTGGTCCGGAAACAAGTCCACGAACATACGCGCATTCTACGCGGTCTACATGCCGCTCGGAATCCTGCTCGCCTCGGAGATTCTGATTGCCGTCGATCCCGTAAAATTGGCCGGATTCGGAATCATGCCGGCCTACAAGCTCATAGGGCTCTTCAACTCCTTTTTCGCGGTGCTCCTCATCCTCATGCTCCTCTCGACATACTTCTCCACCGAGGACCCGGAATGGCTTCTCCCGCCCAGGCAGCGGAGCGCCTGGCAGGGCCGGCTCCGCTGGTTCGGCACCTTCGGCCCGGGATCGCTCCGGGGCTTCACCTTCGCGATTCTCTCGAACGTCGTCGCGCTCGCCGTGTTCTTCCTCCCCGCCTGCGCGGTCATGCGGACGATGGAGGACGACTTCCCGGATGCCTTCACCTCCTCGCATCTTCCGATTCCCATCCTGTATTCGTTCGCCTCGGCGATGGCCCTCGTTTTCCTATTCGCCTCCGCCGGGCTGCTGTCCTCCGTGCTCTTCGGGAACGACATGGTCAGGAAGGGAATCGTGTCCATGATCGTAATCGCCCTCGTCTTCGTCCCCCTCGGTTCGTTCGCGGCTTCCCATTCCCTCAAGGAAATAGAGACCGCGGACTTCTGGGATTTCGGCTTCCTGAGCCCCATAGTCGCCGTGGGATCGCTCGGGACCGGGTACTGGGAGACCGTGCGGCCGCTGACGCCCGCCGAGGCCGAGCAGCTCAAGTCCGTCTTCCCGTTCCGCATGGATTTTTTCGGGACGACGGTCCCGGTATTCGCGGGGTTCGTCGTGTTTTCGTCGCTCGCGGGCGCGGCCTTTCTCGCCGCCTACGCCCTCAGGCGCCGCGTGCTTTTGAGGAGAGAGAAATGCGCCGCTTGCAACCTGCCCTGATTCTGCTCGCCGCCCTTTCCTGCCCCTCCTTCGCCGCCGACAAGGGAAAGCCCTGGATTGGAATAAACGTCGAGCCCGCCGAGGTCCCCTCCGGCGTGGAAGGGACCTCCGCGACTTCCGGCGTCAGGCTCAGCCTCGTCCAGCAGGGCGCCCCCGGGGCCAAATCCGGCCTCAGGACCGGCGACATAGTCGTGGCGGCCGACGGGGTCGAATTCCAGGTCCCTCTCGACCAGGTCATCAACGTCTTCCTCGCGCAAATCCAGAAGCATTCCGCCGGCGAGACGATGCGCATGAGCGTGATTCGCGACATGGTGTCGCTCGACGGGAAATCCGGCGGCAAGGCCCTTTCCGGCGAAGAAGCTTCGAGCCCCGGCGCGTTCCTCGAGAAATCCCCTCCCGGCACCTCCGTCGAGATTGCCGGCCGGAAGGAGAGGAGGCTCGTCGCCGTCGACGTGCTGCTCGGCTCGAGGACCGGCGCCGAGTTCGAACCCCTCGGCCCGGTGGATTCGCTCAGGCCGGACCTGAAGGGCGCAGGCTCCGAATACCGGGACGCCGCCGCCCGAATCGCCGCCGAGTCGGGGACCGCGGTGCAGTTCGAAGACCTTCTCCGCCGCCTGTCGGAATGCCATTCCGCCTGGGACGGGTTCTGCCTAAAGATAACGGCCGTCTGCCACCGCGACCCGTTCAGGACCGAGGCCGCGGGCAGGGACGCCGCGCGCAGGATTCGCGAGGCCCTCTCAGCCGGCCCCTCCGCCCTGCCGCAGCTCGTGTCCGCCGCGGCATGGCTCGGCGACTTCGAAGCGGATTCATCCGCCCTCCCGCCCCTCGGGACCGGCCTGTCCCCGGAATCCCACATGAGGCAGGTCGAGAGCGTGCTCCTGTCCGCGATGGAAGAGGTCCAGGCCGCGTTCTCCCTGCTCACCGCCGACGACAAGGATTTCGTCAAGAACCACAGGCTCGGCCTCTCCGACCGCTTCGTGGAGCACATCTACCTCTCCGCGGACGAGGACGCGGCCAGGATGGAGCGCAACCTGAGGCTCGTGCAAATCGCGCGCAAGGTGAAGACCGCCTCGCTCTGCCGCGCCCTGCTCATCCTCGCGAGACTGGCCAATCCGGCCTACCTTGAGGGCCTCCGCGCGGACTTGCTCAAGGCCTTCGGGGCCGATGCGTCCAAGCCCGTCCTCCTGAGCCGCCAGACGGACCTGGGCGAAATCGTCTTCGCCGGGACATCCGGGAACTGGCACAATTCCGATTCCGCCTGCGCCATTTTCGACCTCGGAGGGGACGATTTCTACACCCTGGGCACCCTCGCCGGCAACTCGTTCGACAGGCCGGTCGGATTCATCGCCGACTTCGAGGGCCGCGACGGGTATTCCTCCACCACGCCCATGTCCACCGGTTCCGGCTCGCTCGGCGTTGCCGCGGTCTGCGACCTCAAGGGCGACGATTCCTACACCGCCACGCGCTGGGCGCAGGGGTCCGGATTCTTCGGCGCCGGGCTCCTCGCCGACTGGGGGGGCGACGACACAG
>JBFZBV010000111.1:0-3247 GCA_041308285.1 Planctomycetota bacterium
CATCTGGCGGACGATTGAAATCCGCGAGACCGGCCCTCCGCCGGACGCGAGGGTCCAGAGCTTCTTCCACCGCTCGGCAGGAGGTTCGTCGAACACGACGTCCTCGGGCCTGCCGCCGGCCCACTGCCAGAGTGCGCGGGTGTCGAGCGATCCCGGGTAGTTCTCCGCCGCGAATCCTGCGGCTTTCACAGCGTCGATTGCCACTTTCGGACCGCCCCACAAAGTTGAGAAACTAATCGAGGGATTATATCGCCGTTCCTGCGCCTCCATTCACGAAAATCCCGCGTGACATTGGCATAAAGCCGGCGTGCGGACGCTCGCGCGGACGGGCCGGGTGATTCGCATGCGCGCAGCGGACGAGGTCCTCCGCAGGACAAAAAACCCTTGCATGGCGCAAAGGCCGCCGACATACTGTCGGCCATGTCAATGATGGGAGCACCCGTCTTTCTCGAAAGGAGCTTTTTATGGATTTCAGAGTCTCCGACGAAGTCAAGCTCATGAAGGAAAGCGTGCGCGACTGGTTCAGCCGCAACCTGCCCCTGGACGAGGTCCGCGCAATCGACCAGAAGGGCCATCCCATGCCGAAGAAGGTCATCGAAGGCCTTGCCAGCCTGGGTGTAATCATGGGCGTCGTGCCCGAGGAGCACGGCGGCCAGGGCCTCAACTGGACGACTCAGTCCGCAATCGCGGAGGAAGTGGGTTACGGCGACCCCACCGCGGCCAGCGCTGCGGCCTTCATGGCGGTGATGACGGGCTGGGGCTTCACTCTCGACCGCTACGCCTCGCAAGGGATACGGAACGACTTCATAAAGCCCGCGATTGCCGGAAAAAAGTTCGTCGGAATCGCCACCACCGAGCCGGGCGGCGGGTCGGATGTTGCAGGCTTCAAGTCCAGGGCCGAGAAGGACGGCAGGAACTGGATACTCAACGGCGAGAAGACCTTCATCTCCGGCGTCGAGGAGTGCAAGCTCTGGGGCGGCGGCTACTGGGTCAACGTGCGCACGGGCCCGGCCCCGGAGGGCGCGGCTCACCGCAACATGACGTCTTTCTTCGTCCCCATCGATTCCCCGGGGCTCGAGTCGACCGAACCCTACCGCGACGCAGGCAGGATGGCCATATCCACGGCCGGGTTCACGATGACCAACGTCAAGGTGCCGGACGACTACAGGCTCGGGGAAGAGGGCAAGGGGTTCTACTACACCATGGAGGGCTTCGACAACGCCAGGATTCTCATCGGCGCGAGCTCGGTCGGAATAACCCGGAGGGTGCTGGACGAGGCCATCCCCTACATCAAGGAACGCAAGACGTTCGGCATCCCGCTCGCCAAGAACGAGGGCATACAGTTCGAGCTGGCCGACATCTACAAGGAGATGGAGGCCTGCGACCTCATGGTGCAGAAGACCGCCTGGATGCAGGATATAAGGTACGATGAGGAGGGCTGGCTGCAGAAGAAGGGCAAGGCCAAGACGTTCCAGCCCACCGACGTGGCGAAGTGGATTGCCATGATTAAGTGGAAGGCCCCTGCCCTCGCACTCCACGCAGCCGAGAGAGCCATGCTATGGCTCGGCGCGGCCGGCTACACCGACGAGTATCCCTTCGAGATGGCATGGAGAGGCGTGATGTCCTATGTGGTCGGAGCCGAGGGCGGACAGAACATCCAGAAGATTGTCATCGGCAGGGAGCTGCTCGGCAACGATTTCGTTCCCTACAAATAACTGCGGACCGGGGATTATCCGCGGCTCCGCCCGGGGCGGGGCCGCGGATTGAACCCCGCGCCCGGGCCGCAAAGTCTTTTTCGCGAAGAGAAGCCATGAGAATCATCGTCTGCGTCAAACAGGTGCCGGACACGACGGAAGTCGAGATAGACCCGAAGACGGGCACCATCATCCGCGAGGGGGTCCCGTCGATGCTGAACCCCTTCGACGAATTCGCGCTCAACGAGGCCGTTAGGGTGAAGGAGTCGCTCGGTGCCGAAATCGTGGCCCTTTCCATGGGTCCGCCCCAGGCGCAGGAGGCTCTGCTCAAGTGCCTGGCAATCGGGGCGGACAGGGCTGTTCTCCTCAGCGACAGGGCCTTTGCCGGATCGGACACGTGGGCGACTTCCCTGGCCCTTTCCAGGGCGGTGGAGGCCATCGGGGAATGGGACGCCGTGTTCTGCGGGCATCAGGCCACGGACGGAGACACTGCCCAGGTCGGGCCCGAGATTGCCAGGCAGCTCGGCATCCCGCAGATAACCTATGTCGAGAAGGTGGAGCAAATCGACGCCAAGTCGATGACATGCCTCAAGGAGACGGACGAGGGCTATCTGAAAATCAAGGTGAAGCTTCCGGTCCTAATCGCCTGCATCTCGCCTTCCGACTTCGTCCCCATAATCCCCAAGATGGGCCAGATTCTGAAGGCCAAGAAGAAGCCGCTCGAGACTTGGGGCGTGGGCAAGGTCGCCAGGCAGGGCGACAAGTTCGGCCTCGAGGGATCCCCGACTCAGGTGATGAAGACGTATCCGCCTCCCAAGAAGAAAGGCGGGGGCGTCAAGATTGCGGACAAGCCGGATGAATCGGTGGCCAAGCTCGTGGCATTCCTCAGGAAGGAAGGTCTCGTCCGATGATTAGGATTGTCGCTGAAAACTGCACGGCCTGCGGCCTCTGCGTCAAGGCGTGCCCGGAAGGCGCGCTGGAGCTCCCGGACAAGGTCGCGGTATACAACAAGGACAAGTGCACATTCTGCGCCGTGTGCGTGCCCGCCTGCCCGCACGGGGCGATTAAGATGGAACGGAAAGCGGTCACCGTCAACGCAGCTTCGTTCAAGGGCGTGTGGGTCTTCGCAGAGACGCACGAGGGCGGCCTCAAGAACGTGGCCCTGGAACTTCTCGGCAAGGGCCGCCTTCTCGCGGACAAGCTCGGCCAGGAGCTTTGCGCCGTGCTTCTCGGCGGGCCCGGGACCGAGTCCCTATGCGCGGCTCTCGGGGCCCACGGCGCCGACCGCGTGTACGTCGTGGAGTCCGAGTCGCTTGCCGAATATTCGACGGACGGATTCACTGACGCCCTGTCCATCCTCATATCCAAGTACAAGCCCAACATCGTGCTCTACGGCGCCACGCACGTGGGGAGGGATCTGGCGCCGTCCGTGGCGAGCAACCTCGGGCTCGGTTTGACCGCGGACTGCACAGGCCTGGCCATAGAGGGCAAGGACAACCTCCTTCTCCAGACCAGGCCCGCCTTCGGCGGCAACGTCATGGCGGACATCGTCT
>JBFZBV010000112.1:0-5226 GCA_041308285.1 Planctomycetota bacterium
ACCTCGCCTCGGGCGGCGTCACCCTCCGCTTCTACGCATGGAATCCCCCCGGCCTTTCCATCGGGTACTTCCAGCACGCCTCGAAGGAGGAACTCGATTCCGCCGTCGCCGCCGGATACGTGCCAACGCGCAGGCTGACCGGAGGCGGGGCCATACTGCACTCCGGCGACCTGACCTACTCGCTGGTCTCGCCGAAACCGGCGGGCGGCAACCGCGAGCTGTACTCGCTCGCCAACAGGGCGATAATCTCCGCCCTGGCCGCCCTGGGCGCGCACGCCTCGGAAAGGGGCGGCCGCCTGAGCGGATTGGGATTCCTCTGCTTCGACAGGCTGGCGGACTTCGACGTGGTCGTCGGAGGCTCCAAGGTGGCGGGCTCCGCACAGAGGCGCAAGGGGCGCATGGTCCTCCAGCACGGGTCGATAGTGCTGGCGGCGCCCCGCCCCCTTGCCGGCCCCCGGTCCCCTTCGCCGCTCGAACCGCTCGGAATCTCCTACGGGCCGCTCGCGCAGGCCCTGCGCGCATCGTTAGATCGCGAGATTTGGGCGGGGCTCGACGCCTCGGACCTCACGGAGGCCGAGAAGGACCGCGCCGAGGAGCTCGAATCCGGCAGGTATTCGAGCCCCGGGTGGATTTGCATGAGGTGAAACGGCGCCGCTCGGGCGCCGGAAGGAGGCGGAACATGCCGAGAATCGCGGAACTGGTCGAGAGGCACGAGAGGCTTCGGACTTCCGGAGTGAACCTCATCGCGTCGGAGAACGCGCCTTCGGAGGCGGTCAGGAAGGCGCTCGCTTCCGACCTCGGTGCGCGCTACCACTCGGAATGGTACGGCGGGACAGCGGTCGTGCGGGAGATAGTCGCCGAGACCGCCCGCTCGGCGCGGGAGGTCTTCCGGTGCTCGCATGCAATCGTCACGCCGATATCCGGGAACGTCTGCGACCTGGGCGTCATCCTCGCCCTGACCAGGCCCGGGGATTCCGTGGCCATGGTCCCGGCCTCCTTCGGAGGCTACCCGCTCGACGTCGGCCTGTTCGGCCGGTCGAGAATCGACCTGCCCATGCTGCAGGGGACGTACGAAATCGACGTCCGCAAGCTCGGCGGGCTCGAAGGCAGGCCGAGCCTCGTAATCGCGGGGTCCTCGTTCATCCCGTTCCCCCACCCGCTCAGGGAGCTCCGGGAAATCGGCGGCAGGCTCGTATACGACGCGTCGCACGTGCTCGGCCTGGTCGCCACCGGCCGTTTCCAGGATCCCCTCGCGGAGGGCGCGGAGGTCATGTTCGGATCCACGCACAAGTCCTTCTACGGCCCGCAGGGCGGCATAGTGCTCACGAACGACGCTGAACTCCACGCCAGGCTCGCCGCGGTGCTCGACTTCGGGCTCGAGGGCGGCATAGGGCTGGTCGACAACCCCAATCCCGCGCGAATAGCCGCGCTGGGAATCGCGCTCGAGGAAATCGGGGCCGACGGCTCCTACGGCGCCCGCGTGACGGCCCTGGCGGCGGCCCTGGCCGCCGAACTGGACCGGATGGGCGTGCCCGTCCGGTTCCGCGACAGGGGCTGCACGAGGTCCCATCAGGTCTTCCTCGACGTGGACGTCGAAAAGGGGAAGAGAATCTCGCGCCGCCTCGAGGGCATGGGAATCTTCATCGACATCGCCGGCCGCATGGGCACGGCGGAGGCCGCGAGGAGGGGCATGTCCGAGGGCGGCATGAGGTCGGTCGCGGCCATGATTGCCGCCGCCTGGGCCGAGGAGTCCGGGCCGGGCCGGCTCGCGCCGTAGGCTCTGGCCAGGACGCCCACTGCGCGATACAATTCCTATTGGATTGGAAGCGCAGATCACCCGACCCCGCCCCGGCCGGGCCGCGTGCACAGGGGAGATGCAGCATGGAGCAGTTTCTCGGCTATCCGCTGGACCAGCTCGCCCTCAAGTACTCAGCCGTCTCCCTGGATTCGTTCATCGCGAGGTTCCCGGCGCCCGCGCTGGTCATCGAGACGGACGAGAAGAACATGCTGCCGAGGACCTTCGACACGCACGAAGGCACGGTCCTGACCTCGGGGAACGCGCCGAACGCCCCGGGCAGCGGGACCCAGTTCGCGCAGTTCCTGAAGAAGAGCGACAGGAACGCCATGGCCGACAAGATTACCGTCGGCAGATCCAACAACAACGACGTCCTGATAGTGCACAGCTCGGTGTCGAAGTTCCACTCCTACTTCTTCTTCAAGAACGAATCCTGGCTCCTGGCCGACATGGGATCCACCAACGGGACGTTCGTGAACGGCGTGCAGGTCTTCGAAGGCTCGCCGGCAGGCGTCAAGACCGGCGTGGTGATTCGCCTGGGCGGAGTGGCCGCCTATTTCTTCACTCCCAAGGGGCTCTTCGACTACCTCGGGATATACAAGAGGATGAGGGGCCTTAAGTGGTCCGGCTAGCGCGGGCCTAGAGCTTGGCGTACACGGCGATTCCCGGCCCGAACTCCACGTAGTCCAGCTCCACGCGCGCCTTCCTGCCCTTGCGGATTGATATCACGTCCACGGAGAATTCCACCTCGAACCCGAGGTTCTCGCTGAGCCTGAATGAGAGGCCGGCGGCCGCCTCGAGAATCCCCGCCTCGCCCGTCTCCCTTCCGAGGTTCCAGTAGAACCCGTCTATCCTGACGAAGACCCACGCCCACTCGTACGGCTTGTAGAACGCCCTGCAGCCGAGAATCGGCAGTGCGTGCTCGGTGGCGTCCTTCTCGCGCGCGAGAGCCGGGGCGTCAAGGACGTTCCTGAAAAAGACGTAGTCGGCCCCGAGAGCGAGATCGACGTCAATCAGGTCCGAGGCGGCAATCTCCTGGAAATACCTGGCTGTCGCGCGGCGCTGCGTGAACGACGCCCCCAGCACCGTCCCCGACGGGAACGTCGTGCGGCTGAACGAGAACGCGCGATCGAGGGTCCTGAGCCCGTGCATCGTGTTGTCCGTGTACGAGAAACCCAGCCTCGCCCTCAGGCCGAATATCTTGAACTCGAGCTCCCAGTTCACGTCCGGCTTGAGGAACACGACGCTGTCCATCCCCAGATCCTCGTCGGGCTCGATTGAGGAGCCGCGGAGCGTATCGGACCCGACGCGGAACCGCTCGAACAGGAACCTGACGCTCAGCGCCTTGGGCTCGAGAAGGAGCAGGCTCTTCTTCTTCGCCTTCTCCTTCAGATAGACGTATTCGGTCCTCGTGACCACGGTCGGCGGCGCCGGACCGGCGGAGCCGGGCGCGGCGGCGCCCGAGTCCGCCTTTTCTTCCCCCGACGCCGGCTGCTCCCCTTCCCCGGGCGCAGGCTGCTCCCCCTCCTCGGGCCGCCCTCCGTACCCGTCGCCTGCCGGATCCGCGGCATGGAGGGCCGGAGCCGCGGAAAAGAGGACAGCCGCGATGAAGGCCTGCGCCATGACGGCTCTTGCAGCGGCCGCGCGTGCGAGGGATTGAGGAGTCATGAACGGATTATGGACGCGCAGCGGCGGATATTCAAGTGTCCCCCGCCGGGTCGGCCATGAAGAGTCGCGTGCGGAATCGTCCGTGCCGCCGTCGGGAACGGGTGTCCTGGGGTTTGGGGGTTGCGGGTTGTTCTCGTCTGAAGAATCCGGACTCTTCACCCCTGCAGCCGGACGACGCGGCAGGCGTCCCCCTGGTTCCCCTTCGTCAGGGTTATGGTAACATCTATCGTGCCTGGCGAAGGCGGCGCCCGCGATGGCCCGGCCCGGCCGGCGAATGCTCGACCCCCCGAACCGGGAGCATCGACTTGGACAGGGAGAAGGACATCCTGTACGCGCTCATAGCCCTGAGGGACGGGTTCCTCCCGATGGAGAAGCTCTTTTCCCTGGCCGCCCTCAGGGACGCCGGCCCCGACGCCTCACTGCGAGGAGTCATCGAGTCGGAACTCGCCCTCCCGCCCGGGAGGCTCGCGGACCTCGACGCGGCCGTGGCCGCGTACAGGCCGGAAACCAACGAGACGATAATCCTGCCGCTCCGGACCCCGGCGGGGACTGCGGACGATTTGGACCTGCTGCTGCCCGACGACGAGGACGAATCCGGAGGGACCATAGACCTCGAGCCCGAGGACTCGGCCGTCGAGCCCCCCGCGGCCCATCCTGCCCCGTGTTCCGCCGTGACGAGGTTCAAGCCCCTGGGCGAAATAGGGAAGGGCGGGCTGGGGCGGGTCCTCGCCGCGATGGACACCGTTCTCGGCCGGAAGGTGGCAATCAAGGAGATGATCGCCAGCACCGACAACCAGGCGCTCATCAGGCGCTTCCTCCGCGAAGGCGAGGTGGCCGGAAGGCTCATGCACCCGAACATAGTGCCGGTGTTCGACATCGGCATCAAGCTGGAGGGCGGCAGGAGGATTCCGTATTTCGCGATGGGGCTGATACGCGGCCGCGATCTCTCGGCCCTGATACACCCCAAGCCCGCCGCCGACGGGGCCGTTCCCGCCAGGCCCTCAATCCAGAGGCTTCTCGCGATATTCCAGGACATCTGCCTCGCGGTGGCCTACGCCCACGACCACGGGGTGATACACAGGGACCTCAAGCCTGCCAACATCATGGTCGGCGACTACGGGGAGGTCTACGTCGTGGACTGGGGCCTGGCCAAGGTCCTCAGGAAGGAGGGCGAAGGCGAGGACCAGGACCCGTGGGAAGGAGGCTTCGCCCAGGAGGCCGGCCTCGCGAAGGGCCCGGGGGAAAGCGACCCCGATCCCGGCAGCACGGCGCTCACGGCCGCCGGCGACGTGATAGGAACGCCCTCATACATGCCCCCGGAACAGGCCCTCGGAAAGATTCGCGAAGTGGACGAGAAGTCGGACATCTATTCCCTGGGCGCAATCCTCTACGAAATCCTCACGTTCAGGCCGCCGTTCACCGGCGCCAACAAGCTCAACATCATAGCGCAGGTGATGAAGGAAGACCTGGTCCCGCCCTCGGTGCGGGTATCCGAAATCCGCCTGTCGGCCGCGATGGCGGGAAGCGAGGACACCGTCTGCATGAAGGACGCATCGGGCGATTCGTCCGACGACGAATTCACCGACGCGGGTTCAATCCCCGAGGACGTCCCGCGGGAGCTGGAAGGAATAGTGCTCAAGGCCATGGCGAGGGACAAGAAGGACCGATTCGGCCGCGTAATGGACCTCCACGACGACATCCAGCGGTTCCTCGAGGGCCAGAAGGAGAAGGAGCGCAACAGGAGGAACGCGGAGAGGAAGACG
>JBFZBV010000113.1:0-3183 GCA_041308285.1 Planctomycetota bacterium
TAATCGTCGTCATCGGCATCGTGGCGACCGCTGCCACGTGGAGCAAGGCATCCAGGAGCCAGAGCCACCGGAGCCTCGCGGCCGCGGCGTTCGAGGAGGAGGCCAGGATGCTGCAAGCCGAGACCGAGGCCAGGAAGAAGGCCGCGGCCAGGGCGGCCGTCCCGGACGACCGCGTTCCGGCGGACCCGATTGACGAGCCTCTGATACCCGCCGACGGCAATCCCGGCGGCGGCCGGGAATCGGACCGGGTCATGATTAGGATGACGTGGAACGAGGTCTTCGTAGGCAATATCACGAAGCAGGACGCGGAATACGTCTGGATTGACGTGGGAGGGGGCAAGGTCTACCAGCTCGGCAAGTCGCAGATGAAGGAGTACAAGAAGCTCAAGTAGGGCCCGCCCCGGCCGCCCGCCCCCCGCGGGTCCGAATCACCCTCGCCTCGGCGTCGAAGGCCAGGCCGTGGTCCTCGCCGCGGCCGATGAGCAGTGATCCGAGCGCCGCCACCATGGCCGCGTTGTCCCCGCAAAGCCCGTCCTCCGGCCAGACCGCCTTCAAGCCGGATTTGCAGCAGCGGGCCTGCAGCGCCGATCGCAGGGCCGCGTTGAGCGCGACGCCCCCTGCCGCGGCGACGGTCCGGACGCCCTCGTTCGCGGCGGCTGAGACCGTGTTCCCGACAAGCATGCTGATTACAGTCTTCTGGAACGACGCCGCTATGTCCGCGCGCGTCCTTGGGTCCGGCTGGCCGGGCCCCATGCCCCTCAAGTGGTACAGTACGGCGGTCTTGATGCCGCTGAAGGAGAAGTCCAGCGGCCTGCCCTTCACCCGCGCCTTCGCGAACTTCACGGCATCGGGGTTGCCTTCCAGCGCCGCCTTTTCGATGGCCGGGCCGCCCGGATAGGGCAGGCCGAGCAGCTTGGCCACCTTGTCGAACGCCTCGCCTGCGGCGTCGTCCGTCGTGGAGGCCAGCAGTCTGCTGTCCAGGGGCCCGTCGGACCTGTAGATGCAGGTGTGCCCTCCGGACGCGAGCAGGCAGACCAGAGGCGGTTCGAGGCCAGGATTCGACATGTACACGGAATACACGTGGGCATCGAGGTGGTTCACTCCGACTATCGGGACTCGCAGGCTGAGGGCGACGGCCTTGGCCGCCGCGACGCCCACGAGCAGGGCGCCTATGAGACCGGGTCTCGAAGTGACCGCCACTCCGCCGATTTCCGTCCGCCCGACTCCGGCCCTGGACAGGGCTTCCGCGATGACGCCGGCCATCCTCTCGGCATGGGCTCTCGACGCCAGTTCCGGCACGACGCCGCCGTAGCGGGCGTGGAGCGGCACCTGGGAGGAGACGACGCTGGACAGCAGCCTGCCCCCGGACGAGACCGCCGCGGCGGTCTCGTCGCAGGACGTCTCTATGCCCAGGACCAGCCGCGCCCTTCCGGGCCCGGATTCAGAACAGCTCAAGCTGCTTTCCCTCCACGCGCCTTCTCCGGCGCCGCCCCGGCTCCGCCGGCTTCGCGGCGTCCCCGACGTCCGACAGGAATTCCGACGGCGTTCCCGCGAGCGTCTTTCCGAAAAGGACCCTCCTGCCTGCGCGGCTCAGCACCAGAAGGTCCTTGGCCCTCGTCATGCCCACGTAGAACAGGCGCCTCTCCTCCGCCTCGTCGCCCTCGAGCCCCCCCTCGAGGCGCAGCGGAAGCACGCCATGCTCGACGCCGGCTATAAAGACCACGGGGAACTCGAGCCCTTTCGACGCGTGCAGCGTCATGAGCGACACTCTTTCGCCCCCAGGCGTCCCGCATTCGCCGTCCGATCCGAGGGCGAGCAGGTCCGCGAGGCCCCTCGGGCCGCCGCCGAAGCCCGACGCCTCCCTGCGCAGGACGTCCGCGTCCTCGGCGGACAGGCCGAGCTCCGCCGAGACCCTCTCCGCGGCGGACGGGGACGGCTCTGCAGCCGCGGCCGGCATCCTGCGCAGCATTGCGACGGCCGCCCGTATCCCCTTCCTCGCCATCCAGGGGGTGGATCCCGAGAGGGCGAACGGGATTCCCGCCTTGTCCAGGGCCTCGGCCACGGGGAGGAGGACCTGCTCCATGCGGCCGAGCACCGCGACCTCGCCGAACGAGAAGGTCCTGCCGGTCCAGGGCCCGTCCGCGCGGCCCGAGTCGAGGCTCGTCAGGCTCACGCCGCCCACCAGGCCGTCTATCGACCTGGCGACGAACTCGGCCTCCGCCGCCGGCGTCGGCGCCTCGTAAAGGGCCACGGGCGCGCCCGGAATCCCGGATTCCGCGAGTCCCGGCGGCCTGCCCGGGGCCCTGGAGATCACGCGTCCCGCGGCCTCCAGAATCGGCGAGGCCGACCTGTAGCTCCGCCGGAGCCTGAGGATTTCGAGGCCCGGGAAGTCGCGCTCGAACCTGCCGAAAATCCCGGGGTCGGCGCCCCGGAACCCGTAGATGGACTGGTCGGGATCGCCGATGGCGCAGACGTCCGTGCCGGGCGGAGCGACGAGCTTCAGGAGGGAGTACTGGGCGGCGCTCAAGTCCTGGAACTCGTCCACGGACACGTGGCGGAACCCGGCTCTGACCTCGGCGAGTGCTTCCCGGTCGGACTCGAGGACACGCGCGGCCTTGAGCACGAGGTCGTCGTAGTCGAGGGAATCCCTCTCCTTCTTGGCCTTCTCATATCCCTCAACGGCATCCGCCAGGGCGGAGTCGCGGGGACGCCGGGCCGCATCGGGGCTCCTGCGCCAGGCTTCCATTCCGGCGTACATCGCGGCGGCCTTCGCCGTGCCGGCGGGCTTCAAGGCCCCTGCGAAGAGCGCCCTGGATTCCTCCTCCGACAGGACGGTGAAGTCCGGCGATCTCTCCGCGCCTCGAGGCCGGCTCCTCAGGATTGCGAGGCCCGTCGCGTGAATGGTGCGTACCGAAATCGCCGAAGCCGCCCCGGAGGGGAGCATCGATGCGAGGCGGTCGGCCATCTCCCTGGCGGCCCTGTTCGTGAAAGTGAGGGCGAGCACGCCCGCCGGGTCCGCGTCGCCGGCGGCCACCATGGCCGCGATGCGCGCCGCGAGGGTCCGCGTCTTGCCCGTGCCCGGACCCGCGATGATCAGCACCGGCCCCTCCGTGATCAGCGCGGCCGCCGCCTGTTCTGGATCGAGTCCGGAGAGCAGGCCGGCCGGCGCGGTCTTAACTGACG
>JBFZBV010000114.1:0-5769 GCA_041308285.1 Planctomycetota bacterium
CCCCCCAACCCGGAACTCCATCGAGAAAAAGTCTTTGAAGAGGGTTTGGGGGAAACTTTCTCCAGAAAGGTTCCCCCAAGAATCGACGGCTCTTGGGACTTCTTAAGTTGACGAGCATGCGGAGCGGGCAGCGTCGTGGGGGGGCCCTGGTCAGGCCCTCGACGCGGCGGCCGGAGCGGGCTTGCATGCGGCGCGGAGCCGGCCCTGCTGGGCGGCGGTTTCAGGCGGCCCGGACCCCTGGACGCCGAGCATCCTGTCCCATCTGGAGGCGAATGCGTCGAAAGCGCACGCCGCGGCCGACCCCAGGCCGCGCACGAAGCTCTCCGGCGTGAAATCCTGGACCTGCAGGTTCAACAAGGCGTGTATCGTCATGCTCTCCTGTCGGCTCCGCCGGTTCCGGGCGGGCGGCCGAGGATGATTATACAGGGTCCGGGGCGCCGCGCATAAGGGCCAGCCCTCATTTCTTCTTGAAAATCGCCCTCCAGCCGGTCGAGTGCGGCAGCGCCCGGCCGGTGCCGCCCTGCCACTCCCTCACGGGTTCCACGGCGTAGAACAGCTGGGGATCAAGGCTTCTCGCCCTCTCGACCATCTCGCGCACCTCCCTCCTGGGGGAAATCGCGTAGATCATGGTCACTGGCCCCTCCTGGCCCTCGCCGAGGAAGGTCGTGAGCCGCCTGCCGCCGGTCCGCAGCATCTCCGCTATGGGCGCGCCGGCGGAGTGGGAGATGATTGTCACGACCACGGACCCGAGCGCGAGCTTCCGCTCGATGGCAATGCCGGCCGCGTTCCCGACCGCGAAGCCGGCGGCGTAGGGGAGCAGAAGCCACGGCGCCTCCGGGATTCCCGTTATCACCCTCGAGACGACGGTTATCCACACCAGCACCTCGACGAATCCGAGCAGGACGGAAAGCTTGACCATGCCCTGGACAATCATGATGGTCCTCATCGTCCCGACGGACACGTCCCCGATTCGCAGGGCGAAAATCATTAAGGCCTGCAGCCACACAGGCATGTCCCAGATCGCATCCATGCTAATCTCTCCAATCAGTCCTCCGCCGGCCGAAGCCGGCCGGGCGCAGGACCGGCCGCAAGGTTTATACCACGAGTCGCGGGCAAGTAAAGCGGGCAGCGGCCAACGAAGAAAAGTCGTGTGTGGAATCGGTAGTGCGGTCATCGGGAGCGGGAGTCGCCGTATTCGGGGACGACTTACAAGGTGGAATGACCGCACTTCCCCTCGCTCATCCGAGCTTCTCCGGCGCCTTCTCGTTCCATGCAAGCCGTGTACGTGTACGAAAACGTGGACGGGGACGAATACGCGGCATGAAAGCACGAGTACGGGATGGCAGGTCCCGCGGTGAAAACGACCGACGATACATCCAGGAGAATCAGATCGCCCGCCGCCCGAAGATTCCGGACTCTTCACCCCTGCGCCGGCCCTCACTCGAGCAGGGCCTTCATGGTCTGGTTGGCCTGGCCCAGCCTCTCGGCCAGGTTGCGGACGAGGAATCTGTGGAAGGTCGCGGCCACGTCCGGCGCTTCCCTCTCCATCCTCTCCATGGCTTCCTGGGTCAGCTTGTGGACCACCGAAGGCACGTCGGTGACCACCGACGCGGTCCGGGGCGTCCCCATGTAGAGAGCCGTCTCGCCGACCACCGTGCCCGGCCCCATGGTCCGGAGCCGGAGCTTCTTGCCGTCCGGGAGCTCGAGCACGACGGTCACCCAGCCGGACTCGACGAAGAACAGCTCCCGGGCGTTCTCCCCCTGCTTTATGAGCGCATGGCCCGCGGCGAGGGATTCCCTCCCGAAGTAGCGCTTGATCCTGTCGAGCTGCTCCGGGGAGGAGATGTTCTCCTTGAAGAACTCCGCGAGCGTCGCCCTCTGGTCGGTGAACGTGGCTTCCTCCGCGACCAGTATCCGCTCTTCAATCCATTCCATGGCGTGGTCCAGGTCGGGGAACAGGTGGAAGAGGCCGTCCTCCCTCCAGTCGAAGCCCTCCTTCCCGAGCTGTCTTTCGAATTCCGGGGTCAGGTTCGAGAAGGCGACCTGCAGCCCCTGGACCTCCGCGAACTGCCGCAGCTTGAGGAAGCTGAGAAGGGCCGACGAGTCGAGCCCGCTGACCTGGCGGAAGTCGAGCGCGACGTACTTGAGCGGCACGGAGCCCGGTTTCTGCGACCTGCCCTTGATTTCGCCGAGCAGAGTGCTGGCGGTGCCGAAGAAGATGAATCCCTGCAGCTTGAGGACGATTGTCTGCCCGCCCTTCTCCTTGAGCATCTTCATGTGCCTCGGAGCCCTGTCGCGGTTGCTCCTGTAGTCCGACCCCGAGATGGCGTTCTTGACGACCCGAATCCTGCTGTACTTGATTGCGAACAGGACCACGGCCCCGACGAGGCCCACGGCGACGCCCTCGAGGAATCCCACGGCGCCTATCACGCCCAGAATCAGCAGGACTATCAGGTAGTCGGCGGCTGGGAGTTTCCAGGCCGCGTCGTACACCCACTCCGCCAGGAAGGCGATGCCGATGTACGCGAGTATCCCTCCCATGAGGAGCTTCGGGAAGTACGGAAGGAATGCCGCGCCCGAGAACAGGCAGAACACGAACAGGAGCGCCGCGACGAGCCCCACGAGCCTGCTCTTCGCCCCCATCCTGTGCGCCAGAATCGACGTCGTCGGCCAGGGATAGCCCGCCACGCTGCCGGCGAGACCCGCGACGACGTTGGCCCCTCCGGCGGCGCGGAGCTCGAGGTCGAGGTCCAGGTCGCGCCTTATGCTGATTTCCAGGCCGGATATGTACAGAAGGAACTGCACGAGGCTCACGACGACCAGCGTGGCCCCGTTGCCGGCCTCCATCAGCAGGCCCGGCCAGTCGACCAGGGCCAGGTCGCCCGGCTTGAACGGGTCGAACAGGACCCCCTCGGGAAGACCCGTAAGGAGGAAGCCCGATTCCAGCGCCTCCGAAACGGTCCGGCCGGAGACGGCGAGGACGAGATAGAACGCTCCGGCAGCGCCGAGAAGCATCGCCGGAAGCACCAGGTAGTGGCTGGACCGGCGCCTTGCGAGGAAGACCGCGAGACCGAACGCCACCCCGGGCAGCCACCTGACGGCGGCCCCGTCCCGGAAAAGCCCCCCGAGGTCGCGCAGGTCCGGGGCGGATCCCGTCATCACCTTCACCGAACCGATGAAGAGCAGCCAGCCCGTCCCTGCGAGGAATCCGCCGATGACCGGGTACGGGATGAACCTGACTAGCCCCCCGACCTTGTACCTGCCGAAGACCCAGAAGAACAGCCCTGTGGCGGCCGTCGAAATCCCTATCGCGGCGAGCACGGTGACCGCCGTCCCCCTGTCCACGACCGACGCGCCGGCGGCGATGGAGGCGGCGAGCACGGCGTTGACGGCCGCGGGCCCGTCCTGGGGGGCGGAGGAAAGCCCGGGGGCGGAGCTTCGGACCGCGGCGAACACGTTCATTATCGCCCCGCCCGCGAGCACGGCCGATATGCCGAGCGAGAGCCAGGGCGACAGGACCCCGGAATACACCATCGCGGCGAACGAGAGACAGATGCTTATCTGTATGACGCCCGCGACCAGGCCGGAGGTGAGCGACGGCAGGAGCCTGCGGGGGCTCATTTCGGAGCGCAGGTAGCCGGCGGCGCCCCCGCCGCCCGTCAGTGATTCCAGGCTGGAAATCATGCGATTCTGGAAACCTCAGCCATCGAGAAGCAATTTAACCGACGGGTCGCTGTTGTCAAACCCATTCCCGGCGCGGCGGGCGGCGTCCCCCGGACCGGCGCAGATGCCTTATGGCCCAAGAAGTTCCGCCGGGCGATTCCCCCTTGCATACGCCTGGAGGCGCCTGTACAATGCCGCCTTGAATCCCCGCTCCGGACGGCCTCCTGGGGCGCTGCGCCGGGCCGCCGGCGGATTGCAGGACGGGGATTCCGGCCTTCTTGAAGACTGGTGGCATGCAGAACGTCCTTCAAACTACTCCGATGTGGAAGACTTTCGCCGGCAAAGCGCCCTTCATATCGGTCCCGGTCCTCCTGGCCGCCGGCTTCACGGTGCTCTTCGCATTCATGGGGAAGGCCCGGGAGGCGGAAAACAAGGCCGGACCGGCCGGACCCGAAAGGCCGTCCGGCGCCGAGGTCAGGGAGATTCCGGTCGAGAAGCACAAGAACATACTCACGGTGTTCGACTACCTGAACGAGACCGTTGTGGAGAAGACGCTGGACCACATATTCCCGGCCAAGGTGGCGGTGGAATCCACGGCCAGGGTCCTCGGGAAGCACTCCTCCATATGCGACGACCCTTTCCTCGAGGACTACTGCGCGGACATGCTGCGCCAGTACGGCCAGATAGACAACTTCTACGTCGCCGACATCAGGGGCAGCAGGCTGATGGCGTCCAGGATGGAAAACGTCATCGAGGTCGACATCATCGACAGGAGGGACAAGGAAGCGGTCTACCTCAAGAAGCGCGGGGGAAGGGTGATGTCGCGCAAGACCGAGAGCGAACTCGTCGCGGCGCACGGCGAGGAGGCCATCTACGACCCCCGGGTCCGGCCATGGTACAAGAAGGCTGAACAGGAGAAGAAGATTTGCTGGTCGGACGTGTACATATTCGCGACGGGGTCGGGCGACAAGCAGCCCGGTTTCACCGTCTCATGCCCCACGCTGAGCATGGAGGGCGACCTCCTGTTCGTGACCGCCGCGGACTTCGTCGTCTCCAACTTCTCCGGCTTCCTCCGCGACCTCAAGGTGGGGGTCAACGGCGTCGCCTTCCTCATGAACGACAAGGAGGAGCTGATTGGCTATCCGGACGCCGCCAGGGTCGTCAAGTCCCAGGGGGCGGCCGCCGTGCTCGCCCGCGCCGAGGAGGTTCTGCCGGAATGGGCGGTTCCCGCGCTCGGCCTGCACAGGAGCAGCAAGGAGAACGTCTTCTTCTTCGACCACGCGAACAAGAGGTACATAGCCTACTTCGGGCCCTTCATCCCGGCGTCGGGGAACAACTGGAAGATTGTGGTCCTCGTCCCGGAGGAGGACTTCTTCAACATCAACGTGGGAGGCAAGGACAAGGGGAAGGACTAGATGGTCAAGGAGGTCAGAATGCGCTTTGCGCTCTGCTGCGCGGCCGCCGCGCTTCTCGCCGCCGGCTGCTCGTCGATGGCGAGGCTCGACGTCGTCGTGCAGCTCGACGTCGAACAGATTAAAGAGAGCGGCACGGTCCCGACCGTGGAAGTGAACATCATCGGCATCAACGACGCCGAACTCCCGCAGTGGCAGGGATATTCGATTGACCAGTACTGGACCGCGGAAGACAAGCTCAGGCGGGGCGCCGACAAGGTGATTATGAAGTTCGGGGAGACCAGCAAGATAGTGCAGATGCTCAAGAAGGACGGCGCGGTCTGGGACTCGTGGGCGGAGAAGACCGCCTGCCATCTCTACGTCGTCGCCGACATCCCGGGCGTTTCGGGCAAGGCCGGCAGCGACGGCAGGCTTCTAATCCTGCCCCTCGACCCCAAGGCGTGGAGCAGGGACAGAATCACGATTACCATCAAGGCCGGAGGCATCACTTGCACGCCTTCGCCGAAGATGGTCGAGAAACGTTAGCCGAAGGACGGAGATGCTGTCGCTGGAATCGAACTCTGGCGGAGCGGCCCTGCCCGCGGCCGGGACCGGCCCGGTACCGGCGCCGGACCGGCGCCCGCCGGCGGGGCCGGAAATCACCTGATTTTTGGAGACCAAGATGCAGTCGTCAAGACAGGTTCACTGGCACGAG
>JBFZBV010000115.1:0-5735 GCA_041308285.1 Planctomycetota bacterium
CGCTACGACTCGGCCGGGACGTTCGGGGATTCGAGGGACTGGTCCGCATTCGACGCCGCCGCGGCGCTGGGCGCCGACGTGGCCGGGTATTCCGGCGCGGCCTTCGACGGCAGACGCGTCTACTTCGTGCCCCAGTACAACGGAGCGGGATCTCACGGCAAGGTCCTGATGTACGACACGAGCGGGGCCTTCGACGCGGCCGGATCGTGGTCCGCATTCGATCCGGCAGTCGGCACATATTCCGAGGGCATGTCCGGGGCCTGCTTCGACGGCAGGTACGTGTATTTCATGCCGCTTTACAACGACGCATACGGCTACAACGGCGAGTTCGTGCGCTACGACACGACCCTGGCGTTCAACCAGGACTCGTCCTGGACCGCGTTCGACCCGGGGTCGGCGGGCCTCGGGATCGACCCGGACGGGTATGCGGCCGCTGTCTTCGACGGCAGGTACATCTACGCCACTCCGCTGCACAACGGCACGGACGCCCACGGCGAAGTGGTGAGGTTCGACACGAAAGGGCCCTTCGACCAGGTTTCATCGTGGAGGGCCTTCGACCCGGGGTCGGCGGGCGTCGGAACCGACCCGGACGGGTACGTGGGCGGCGCGTTCGACGGCAGGTACGTGTACTTCGTCCCGCGCAACAACGGATCCGTTGATCACACTGAAATCCTGAGGTACGACACGGATGCAGAGTTCACTGCCGCGACTTCCTGGGACGCCTTCGATCCGCGCTCGGCAGGAGTGGGTACGACAGGCGCCCTCCAGGGCGCCATGTTCGACGGCAGGTTCGTGTACTTCGCGCCGCTCCAGAACAGCGAGATTTACAGGCTCGATACGATGAGGGAGTTCGACTCCGCGGCCGCGTGGAGCGTCGTGGACCTCGTTCCCTCGGGATTCGGCCACCTGCCGCGGCAGTTCAGCGGCGTGGTTTCGGACGGAAGGCACGCCTACTTCGCCCCCATGGCTTACGGCGAAGTGCTTCGCTTCGACTTCACGGGCGCGAAGGCGGCTTACAAGCTCGCGTACTCCCAGCAGGACATGTCCGGCGGGCTGTCGGGCAACCCGAACGGCTTCACCGCCGTGCTCTGCACGGACGAGGGCACGTTCACGGCCTGCGAGAACGCCGTGCGCGAGGCGGGCGAATGGCACCACGTGGCCATGGCGTACGACGGATCCCTGCTCAGCCTCTACGTGGACGGGGCGCTCGCGGATTCTGCCGCTGCCTCCGGAAAGGTCCTGCAGACCGCCGGGTCGCTCTGCGCGGGATCGGTCCAGGGGTCGAGGCTCAATTTCAACGGGAGCATCGACGAGGTGCGCGTCTATTCCCGCGCCCTCCCATCGGGAGAGGTCCTGGCCCACTGCCAGAGAAGGAAATACGTGTCCCCGGAACCCGTCGTGTCGGGCCCAGGAGCCGAGGAGACGAAATAGGCGAATCGGCAAGGGGGCTTCGCCGCAGGAATCGGATACGGATTTGAAGCTAGAGGTTCGCATGAAACAGAGGATAAGGATTCTGGGTTTGCTCGCCATGCTTGCTGTTTCGCCCGCGCTCGGCGGATGCGGGACCATCCTCACCGGCGTGCTGGGCTACGTCATGGGCCAGGAGGAGGACGAGTACGAATACGAACCCGGACCCACGGGGCCCGCGGTGTCCTCGGTCCAGCCTTCGCGCGGCGGCCTGGCAGGCGGGACTTTCGTGCACGTCTACGGCGTCAACTTCGCAGGCGGCTGCACGGTGAGGTTCGGATTGACCGCCGCGACCGGCGTGACGTTCCTGTCTTCGAACCACGTGACGTGCCTGACGCCCGCCTCGACGGTGCAGGGCGCAGTGGACGTGACCGTGACGAACCCCGGCGGGTCGGCGGGCGGCCTCGGCGGCGGCTACACCTACACGAACTGGTGGTACGACGCCTGGGGGTTCCGCAGGCCGGTCACGGTGACGAACGGCATGGCGTCCGCCCTGACGGACTTCCAGGCGAAGGTCACCGTCGCGTACGACTCCGACATGCAGAGCGATTTCGGAGACCTGCGCTTCACGTGCCTCTCCGGCACGGACGAGAGCCCGGTCGCGTTCTGGCTGGAGAGCTCGACCGCCGGCACGACAGCCGACTTCTGGGTGCGCGTCCCGTCAATCCCCAATTCGGGTGCTGCGAATCTCTTCGCATACTACGGCAACGCCCTTGCCGAGGACGCCTCCGACTTCGACGCGACCTTCACGAAAATCCCCTCGCTTACTGGAATCGCGGGACTCTGGCACTTCGACGAGGGCATGGGATTCGCCGCGACCGACTGGTCCGGGAACGTGAACCAGGGGTGGCTCGGGCCTTTCAACGCGCCCAACGGCTGGCTCGCCTCGGACGGCGGCGCGTGGGGCACGCGCCAGGACGCGGGCTTCTCCCAGGGAAGCGCGCTGGATTTCGACGGAATAGACGATTTCGTGGACTGCGGGAACGCCGCATCCCTCGACGTCTCGACAGCGTTCACCGTGGAGGCATGGGTAAGAGGCAACACAGCCCGCATCAGCGGCGGCACGCAGGTGGTCGCGTCCAAATGGGGCCTGACCGACGGGTTCTGGGACAAATCGAGGTGGGCGTATTACGACGCGGAGGTGAACTCCCCGAATTACCCGGGCGGCGTGTACGGCGGCGCGGCTTTCGACGGCCAATACATTTATTTCCCAGGGCACTACAATACGAACTACTACGGCCAGATCCTGAGGCTTGACACCCGGGGCGGCTTCTCAGACTCGGCGTCCTGGGACACTTACGACCCCGCGACCGCCCTGGGCCACAATCCCGGCGGGTTCATCGGCGCGGTCTTCGATGGCAAGTATGTCTACTTCGTACCGTTTACCAAACCCGGGGGCCACACGTCCGAAGTCGTGAGATACGACACTCAATTGGGCTTCGACCAGACCTCGTCCTGGACCAGCTTCGAGCCCGCTGTCACCCACGGCGCGAGGTGGACCTCCAAGACCGGCATGACGGCCTCTACCTACGGCGCCGGAACCGTGGAGGTCAACGGGACGATTTACGTCATCGGCGGGAATACCGGGAGCGTCACGGTAAGCACGGTCCACGCCTACAATCCCGCGACCGATGCCTGGAGCGCCCCGGCTCCCCCGAGCATGGTGACGCCCCGCGAGAATTTCGGATGCGCCGTCATCGGAAGCAAAGTCTACGCCATTGGCGGCGACAACGGCGGTCCAATCGCGAACGTGGAAGTGCTCGACGCCGCCTCCCCAGCAGCCTGGATGGCTCTTACGCCGATTCCGACCCCCCTGCGCTATCACTCTGCCGCGGCCGTGAACGGCAAGATATACGTGTTCGGCGGCCACGACGGCGTCGTCTACAACCCCGCCACCTACGTATTCGACCCTTCGCAGGGCGCTGGGGGCACTTGGAGCACGGCCGCAGCGCCTCCCTCCCTCAGGCAGAGCCACCGGTGCGCAGTGGTAAACGGGAAAATCTACGTGATTGGGGGATTCGACGGGGGCTATCTCGGCACGGTCGAGGAATACGATCCGGCATCGAACCTCTGGAGAACCAGAAACCCGATGCCCACGGCCCTGGAGCATTTCCTCTGCGCCGAAATCAGCGGCAGGATCTACGTAATCGGCGGCTACAACGGAGGCCAATCCTACCTCGTCTATCAATATGATCCGTCTGTCGACGCATGGGCCGCGATGTCGTCCATGCCCTCGGCCAGGAGCTCCCTGTTCGGCGCTGTCTCCGGCGGCAGGATCTACGCCATCGGCGGGTACAACGCGGGGCCGCTCAACACGAACGAGGAGTACACGCCCGCCAACGAAGGTCTCGGCGACAACCCCACGGGCTTCTTCGGCGGCGTGTTCGACGGCCGCTACGTCTACTTCGTGCCCTACGCGAACACTTCGTACCACGGCGAGGTGATGCGCTACGACACCCAGGCGGCTTTCGACAGCATCGCCTCGTGGGCCGTGTTCAGGCTCGATGCGAGCTCCGTGGGGACGCAGGGCGAGGGATTCGCAGGCGGCGTGTTCGACGGGAGATACGTGTACTTCGTCCCGTACTACAGCGATGCCGGGAGCTATCACGGCGAGGTCGCCCGGTACGACACTAACGGGGACTTCCAGTCGCCCGGCTCGTGGGCCGCCTACGACCCGGGATCGGAAGGGCTCGACGCGGCTACGGGATACGACCTGGACGGGTTCCGGGGCTGCACATTCGACGGCCGCTACGTGTACTTCGTCCCGCACTACAACGGGATGGGCAGGCACGGCGCGGTCATGAGGTTCGACACCAGGGGCGACTTCCAGAGCCTCTCCTCATGGAGCGCCTTCGACGCGGGCTACGGCACCGACGGGACCAACGGACTCGACGCCCTTCTCGGGTTCAAGCTCGACGGGTTCCACGACGCGTGCTTCGACGGCCGCTACGTCTATTTCTCGCCCTATTACAACGACAACTACTTCGGACAGGTTCTCAGATACGATACCTGCGGTTCGTTCGAGTCGGTCGACTCCTGGACAGCGATTGACCCGGGCGCGGCCTGGTTCGACACGCCGGGACCGCCGGTCGTGGACCTCGACGGGTTCAACGGAATCGTCTCGGACGGCAGGTTCCTCTACTTCGTGCCGTACCACTCCGGTGCGCCAAAGAATTACCACGCCCAGGTCCTGCGGTACGATACGACGGGCGGAGAATCGTCGTTCAGGCTCGACTGGACCTCAGGGGCGCGGTCGAGCTCCCTCGGAGGATCGCCGGCCGGCCTCGGCGGCGTCGTGGACACGGACACAGGGCTGTTCTCGGTCTTCTCGCAGTCCGAGCCCTCGAACTGCGAGTGGCATCACGTCGCGCTCTCGTTCGACGGGTCGGCCCTGAACCTGTACTTCGACGGCGCCTTGTCCGCGACTGCCGCGGCGACAGGAACGGTGCGGACGTCGGCGGCCCGGTTCGAAATCGGGTCCTTCGACGGCGGGAGCGCGTTCCTCTCCGGCGCCGTGGACGAGGTCCGCTATTATTCGAGAGCCCTGGGCCTCGCGGAAATACTGGCCAACAGCCAGAGGCGCGTGTTCGCGTCGACTGATCCTTCGGCGGTGGTAGGGGCTGAAGAGCAGAGGTGAGCCTCGGGCGCGCGAAGCGCGTGATATACCCGGACGAGCTCGAACTTGCGTCCCTTTTGGGTTACGACTCGTCCGGGGTACGAAAGGAAGACCATGAAGACGGCAATGACCACCTCGGGGTTCGCGGCTGTCCTTGCGGCCCTCGCGATTGCAGGCTGCGGGGATACGATTGACGTGCCCTGGCCCAAGGACGCCGTCGTCACCGGCGTGAGCCCCTCGACCGGCCCCTACACCGGCGGCACCGCCGTCACGGTGCACGGGTTCGGTTTCGAGCCCGGTGTGGAGGTCGCTTTCGCAGGCGTGCCTGCGATCTCAGCGGAGAGAATCAGCCAGTACGAAATCTCGTGCGTGACTCCGGGCGGAACCCCGGGACCCGTCGAAGTCGGCGCGAAAAACCCGGAGGGCGAGTGGGGATCCCTCGCGGATGCGTTCACGTATACGGGCTGGTTCGACCTTGCGTGGAGTTTCCGCCGCGAGATTGCCGTCTCCGGATCCACCGCCGGCGACCAGACCGATTACCAGATCCAGGTGTCCGTGGACTACTGCCCGAATATTAAGCCGGATTTCGGCGACGTGCGCTTCGCGCAGAAGACAGGCTACTCCAAGGTCGCGCTCCCGAGCTGGGCCGAAA
>JBFZBV010000116.1:0-7992 GCA_041308285.1 Planctomycetota bacterium
GCTCTGCCAGGCCAGCCACCCCTACATCCTGGTCAAGCCGGGCGACCTGCCCGCCTTGCGCACGAAGATTCAGGCCGGCGTCCCCAAGACGGCCTACGACTCGTTCCGCAACAGCTGGTACACGGCGAGCTTCGCCGACGGCCTTGGGACCGCATCGTGGGGCGAATACGGCGAGGAGCTCGCCCTCCGCTGGCTCATGGACCCTGCGAACAACGGCTGGCAGGGGCAGAACGCGGCCGCAATCCTCATGGACGCCGTGGCTTTCGACGAGCAGGCCGAGTGGACGTCGGGCACGTGGATTGTCGGATTCGCCCACGGCGTGGCAGCCCTGGGCATATTGTACGACCTGCTCTACGACCGCCTTACCCCGACGCAGAGATCCGACGCGGTGGCGGATATCGAGAGGTGCTGCCTTCTCCTGTGGAACTGCGGGGAAATTTCGCAGGGCGGAGGACGGCCGCTGGCGAACTTCTCGATAAGCGCCTACGCGGCGCTCGGCATCGCGTCGCTCGCTATCCAGTGGGACTCGACGCACAGCCTACGGGACAACTGGCTCGACGCTGCCCGCGACCGAATCCGCGACGATACCCTGCGGGACGCATGGAACCCCGACGGGAGCTGCGAAGAGGACGTGATGTACATGTTCTACGGGTCCCCGAACGCGGTGCGGTTCGCCCTCGGCCTCGCGAACGCCACGGGTACGGATATCATGGCCGGATCCAACATGGACAGGTGCGTGCCGTGGCTCGCATACCAGTGGGTGCCGGGAGGCCAGTTCGTTCCTCACGGCGACGCCGGGCGGTGGGGAGGCAAGGAGTTCGCGGCCGAGTTCCTGGCCACGGCGCGCGGCGGCGACCGGGCCCTGGCGCGCTGGCTGTGGGACCGCGTGCACCCCGGGGCGGTGGGCAACCTGCAGACCAACTTCTGCCTGTCGAAGAAGGCAGGGGTGGTGCTGTGGTACCCGTCCGACGTCGCCGAGGAGGACCCTGCCGCCGCGGGCCTGCCGCTCGGCGCCGTGTTCCGCGACAACTGGAACCCCGGCGGGTCCGCAGGCATGACCGGGCAGGGAATCGGCAAGGCCGGGCTGATTCACATGAGGAGCGCGTGGGGCGAGGACGCGTTCGCGTTCACGCTCCTCGCGAGGGACGAGTACACCTACCACGCCCACAACGACGGCCAGACCGTCACCGTCGACGCCTACGGCGAGCGGTTCATCGAGGACCCGCCGGTCCGCGACTATGCCGAGTCGCTTCGCGGCGCGACCGACGAGCACTCGATAATCCAGGTCGACGCGGTGAAAAATAACTGCGAGTACCGGTGGGGATATCGGGGCGAGATGGGATCCGCGCATTTCGGCCTGTTCGCCGACTACGCGAGGTGCGACGGCAGGTACAGCCTGGGGCGGTACGTCCGCGACTACGGCGACATGGCCAACAGCGTGTATTATCCCTGGGAGCGGGGCGACCGGATATGCGCGTTCGTGCGCGGACCGGACGCCGCGCATCCCTGCGTGTGGATGGCCGACGACGTTAAGAAGGACTCGTCGAGCCACGCATTCCGCAGCCAGATCCACACGTGGAAGACTTCGATCCTGGGCGCGGGGACCGCGGCCGATCCGTACGCGATTCAGGGCGCCTCCGCGGAACTGCAATGCGCATTCCTGGCCCCGGCCGGCGTGTCCGCCTCGGTCGAGGACCGGACGTTCAGCTCGGGCACTCACAAGGTGATCGTCGGCGCAATCGACGCCGTGAACCCCGTCTACCTCGTGTTCCTGTACCCGCGCAAGACGGACGCAAGCATGGCGTCGCCGGCTCTGGCGGTGCAGAGCGCTTCCGCAGGCGCCGCGGCCGGCAGGGCGACCTGGCCTGACGGGGCCGTGGACTGCGTGCTCGTCGGCCCCGGCGGATCCACGGCTTCCGGGACATCCGCGAACCTTTCGGGCGACATGCGCATGGCGGTCGTCCGGTTCTCCGGCGGATTGGCGGCGGGTTTCATGCTCGGGGAAGGAAGCCTCCTGTCCGCGGACGGGACGGCCATCGCCGACACCCGGGGAGTGATGTGCTCAATCGACATGTGCGGTGGCATGGTTTCCGTGCGCGGATTAAGCCTCGGTTGTTTCCGCGTCCTCGCGCCCGGAGCGCCGGAAGAGGGGGCCCTGGAAGTGAACGGCGAATCCAGGACTTATTACAGGGAGGGCGACTACGTCGTCGTCGGACCCGAGGCCGGTTTCACCGCCCAGCCGGTCTTCGGCGTTGCCCCGCATACGGTCTCCTTCGACGCTTCGGGATCGCTGGTCCACGTGCCGGGCGCCGCCATCACGGCCTACGAGTGGGACTTCGGCGACGGAAGTACCGAGAGCAGCTCCCAGCCGGAAATCGACCATGTGTTCTCGTCCGCGGGAGTCTTCTCGGTCTCCCTGACAATCCGGACGGACATAGGGGAATCAGACACGGCAGCCTGCGATGCGCTCGTCGAAGTCGCCCCTGCGCCGGAACCCAAGCCGGGATGCCAGTGCTCCCCCGCGGCGCAGGCCGGATCGCTCGGGTGGGCGGCTTCGCTCTTCGAGGCGCTGGCATTCGCCGCGTTTCTGGCGGCCATGAAGATTTTCCGCCGCCGGCCCTGAACCCCGGGGCAAATAAAGGTACCTGGTACATTTTCCCGATTGGCAAATTCCCTTCCAGAATCAAGTCAGTAGTCGAGGTTGACCCCATGGCTACGAATCGTCCGCAGCCCAGCCATGCTCGCCAATCAGGCGGACGAACACGCAGGAGCAGACCTCCTGCTCGATGAATTCCGATCCGGATCGCCGGACCTTGACGAGCATCTGCACGAAGGATCCTCCGACAGGGACGACGAGAATCCCGCCGTCCGCGAGCTGGTCCTTGAGAGCAGGCGGCACGCGGGGCGCGCCCGCGGTGACAATCACCCTGTCGTACGGAGCGAATTCGGCAAGGCCCAGGGTCCCGTCCCCGACCCTGAACGTGATGTTGGAGCACCCGAGCGCGGCCAGCGCAACGCCTGCCCGCGAAGAGAGATTCGCAATCCTCTCCACCGTGTACACGTGCGGGGACAGCTTCGACAGTATCGCGGTCTGGTAACCGGACCCCGTGCCGATTTCCAGCACCCTTTCGGACCCCGTCAGGCCGAGCTCGTCCGTCATCAGGGCGACCATGTAGGGCTGCGAGATTGTCTGGCCCTCCCCTATGCCGATTGGGTGGTCGGCGTAGGATGATTCCCGCGCATGGGGGGGCACGAAGAGGTGCCTCGGAACGCCCATGAACGCGTCGAGGACGGCCTGCGTCCTTATGCCGCGGCGCCTGATCTGCTCCTCGACCATCGCCCGCCGCTCGGCCTGGAAGCGGGCATCCCCCTCTTCGAGGAACCCGGATTCAGCAGAGATGTCCGTTGCAATGCCGGCCCCGAAGGGCCGCCTCACCTTGCGGACGAATCCGAACCCTGTCGCGGACTCCGCCCCGGCCCGTCCTTGCAGGGCTGCTAGAGATATCCCGCCATGAGCTTCAGGAACCTCGCCGTGTCGCGGATTTTGCTGATTTTGCTCTTCTCGGCCCCGTATACGGTCGAGACGCGCGCCTCTGCGATGCGGAAGCCCATCCTCGCCGCCTTGATAATCAGTTCGGATTCGGCCTCGAACCTCGCAGTCGTGGTGCGGACAGCCCTCAGGAGCGCGGCGCTCGCGAGCCTGAACCCGGACTGGGAGTCGCAGACCCTCGTCCGGGCGGCAATCGACACGCACAGGGATGTGGTCCTGTTCGTCCAGAACCTCAGCGCAGGCATGCCCGCCGCGTTCCACATCCTGCACCCGATGATCAGGTCGGCCCGTTTCCGCTCGGCGGCGGCATAGAGCGACGGTATCTCCTCGGGCAGATGCTGGAGATCCGCGTCGAGCGTCACGGCCCACTCGAATCCGGCTTTCAAGGCATGGTCGAATCCGGTCGCGAGGGCGGCGCCCTTGCCGCGGTTGATTCCGTGCCGGGCCACCACGGCGCCCGCGGCTTCCGCCCTCTCCGCGGTGCCGTCCGAGGAACCGTCGTCCACGACCAGCACCTCGGCGCAGTGCGGCATGGCCCTGGCCACGACTTCGCCAATGAACCGCGCCTCGTTGAAGGCGGGGATTACAGCGCAGGCCCTCATCGGATGATCTTCATGTCCTTGACCACGAGCTCAATCTCGGTCCGCCCCTTCCAGGTGTTGAGCTTCGGGACGTACGCGAGGTCCACTTTGGCGCCGGTCACCTCCTCCGCGAGGTTCCCGCTGCCGAACGCCACCGCCCTGAGGGCCGCGCCGTCGCTCCTCACGTGGAAGCCGAGGTGCTTGCCGTCCCTGCCGAGCCTGCGCGCCTCGCCCGCCACTGCCAGCCCGGTCGACGCCAGGAGCGGCTCGGGATTCGCCGATCCGAAGGGGCCGAGCGAATCGATTTCGGCCACGAAGCCGCCGTCGAGGTCGCGCAGTCCGACTTCCGCGTCTATCGCAAGGGTCGGAGCCGCGGCCCCGGGCATGACGGCGCTGGCGTAGCTCAGCAGCGCGGTGCGGAACCCCTCGAGGGCCGACTTCTCGATTACGAGCCCCGCGGCCTGCGCGTGGCCGCCGTACGAGACCAGGTGCGACCCGCACTCGGCGAACGCCTGCTGGATGTGGAACTCGGGGATGGACCGCGCCGATCCCTTGCAGCGGTCCTCGCCAATCGATATGAGGACCGCGGGCTTGTGGAAGATGTCCGCAATCTTCGACGCGACGATGCCGAGCACCCCGACGTGCCACTCCTCGCGGGCGAGTACGATGACGCTCTCCCGGTCCCCGCCGTCGCGCTCGAGGCAGTCCAGCGCCTCCACGAGAATCTTCTGCTCGATGCCCTGCCGGCGGCGGTTCTCCGCGTCGAGGAACTTGGCTATCTCCAGGGCCTCCGGATAGGAATTCGACGTCAGGAGCTTCACGCCGGCGCTCGAATCGCCGAGCCGGCCGGCGGCGTTCACGCGCGGCCCGAGCTTGAAGGCGAGGTCCGTGGTCGACGGCACCTTTCCCATCAGGTCGCAGACCGCGAGCATCGCCTTGAGGCCCTGTATGCGGGATCCGGCGAGCGCCCTGAGCCCGAAGTGCACGAAGACCCTGTTCTCGCCCGTGAGGGGCACCACGTCCGCGACGGTGCCGAGCGCGACGAGGCCGAGGGAGTCCAGCAGGAACGACCTCATCTCGGGCGAGACCTTGCCCCCGCCGGACTGAGCCTGCGCGACCGCCCAGGCGAGCTTGAACGCCACGCCCACGCCCGCGAGGTCGCGGAACGGGTAGGTGGAGTCGGCCCTTTTCGCGGTTATCACCGCCAGCGCGTCCGGCAGGGTCGACGAAGGCTCGTGGTGGTCGGTGATTATCACGTCCATTCCGAGCCGCCGGGCCTCGACCATCTCCTCGATCGCCGTGATGCCGTTGTCCACGCTTATGACGAGGTCGACCCCTTTCTGCTTGAACCCCGACAGGGCGTCGCTGTTCATGCCGTAGCCCTCGTCGATTCTGTCCGGGATGTAGTAGTCCACCTCCGCGTGCATCTCCTGGAAGAACCTGATGAGCAGCGCCGTGGCAGTGACGCCGTCGACGTCGTAGTCGCCGTAGACGAGTATCTTCTGCCTCTCGGCCAGGGCACGGAGGATCCTGTCCGCCGCCTTGTCCATGCCGTTGAACAGGAGCGGGTCGTGGAGGTCCGTGAGCGCGGGCCAGAGGAAGGTCCTGCCCTCCTCGGGCGTCCTGAGGCCGCGGTTGAGGAGAATCTGCGCAGTGAGATCCGTCACGCCCAGCGCCGCGGAGAGCCGCCGGCTCTGGTCCCTGTCGCGCGGCAGGGTCTTCCACTGTCTCTGGAGCCTGGTCGCCATCGGCCTCCGTGAAAATCCGGTATGTGGAACGGACTCAAAGCTTAAGTAAGGCTGAAGTGTTTGTAAAAGGGATTCGCCCGCCCCGGCGCGCCGGGCCGCGTTGAAATCCACCCGTAACCCGGACGAGCCTGAACCAAAGAGGTCGGGCTCGTCCGGGTTACGCCACGCGCTTCGCTCTGAGCTTGATGAAGGGCTACGCGCGTGAAAGCGGACTGATCCTTCAATTCCTGCGAAGACATTTTCACTAAGTGACTGACGGAGGATATCATCTCCATTGTCCGGAGAGCCCGACGAGGAGCCGCGTCCCGTTCGGGCCTCCGGGATTCGGGAAGGAGCCGCATGGAGATCGGGCCTGGAACCCGCGTGTCCGAATACGTGCTCGAGAGCAAGCTCGGCGAGGGGGCTTTCGGCACGGTCTGGAAGGCGGTGCACCACCTCTGGAAGGACAGGGTGGTGGCGGTGAAGATCCCGCGCGACAAGGGCATGCTGGACGAGCTCAGGCGCGAGGGGCTGATTCAGCATTACGTGGAGAAGCTCGACGACGCGCACATCGTGAAGACGCTCGGTATCGACACCGACGCCGATCCGCCCTACTTCATCATGGAGTTCGTCGACGGCACGGACCTGAGGAAGATGATGAGGGAGAAGGGCAGGATCGAGCCCGTGAAGGCGCTGGACCTGAGCCTCCAGATTCTGAAGGCTCTGGGGCACGCGCACTCCCGCGGAGTGGTGCACTGCGACCTCAAGCCCGAGAACATCCTCGTCGACCGCGAGGGGAGGGTGAAGATTTCCGACTTCGGCCTTGGCCAGCGCACCGGGCCCGAGTCGCCCCTGCTCCTGTCCGACGGGCTGGACGACGACGCGAAGGGCGCCGGCACCATGGAGTACATGGCCCCGGAGCAGCGCAAGGGCGCGCGCAACGACCCCAAGGCGGACCTGTACTCCTTCGGGGTGATCCTGTTCGAGATGATTACGGGCGAAAGGCCCCAGCCCGGCGACATGCCGGGCGACCTCGCGCCGGCCGCGCCGAAAATCGTCGACGTGGTCTTCAGGAAGTGCTTCGTCCGCGCCGAGAAGAGGTTCTCCTCGGCCGCGGAAATCGCCGCCCTGCTCGAAGAGGGCGCCGACGGCGCCGTGGCCGCCCCGGCCCAGGCCGAGGCCCCGGCGAAAACGCCCGCCTCGCCCGCCTCCGCCCCTGCGCAGGCTCCGTCGCCGCAAGCCGCCGTCCCGGGCCGTGCGGCGGAGCCGGCGGCGGTCATCAAGGCGCCCGAGCGCGCCACCGCCCAGGGAGTCCGCGAAGCCGCGGCCGAGCCGCCCCGGCCCGCAAAAAAGGAGGATCCCTCCCGGGGCATGATCCTGGTGCCTGCAGGGGAATTCCTCATGGGATCGCCGGACCCGGCGTCGGACTCGTATCCCGAGCACAAGAGGCAGGTCCCGGATTTCCTGCTTGACGCCGTCCCGGTTGTGAACGCGAGGTTCCTGGAATTCGTCCGGAACGGCGGATACGGGGACAGGAAGTTCTGGGGGGAGGACGGGGCCGCGGAAATCGAGAAGTACGTGGACTCGACCGGCAAACCCGGGCCGAGGTACTGGGCGAACGGCGCGCCGCCGGCCGGCCTGGACGCGCACCCGGTTGTGGGGGTGAGCTTCTTCGAGGCGCGCGCCTACGCGCGCTGGGCGGGCAAGAGGCTGCCGTCCGAGGAGGAGTGGGAGAAGGCGGCCAGGGGCGCCGACGGCCGGGCGTACCCCTGGGGCGGACCTTTCGACAGGAAGCTGTGCAACACGCAGGAGTCGGGATACGGGGCCACGACCAAGGCGGGCAGGTTCTCGGCCGGCAAGAGCCCCTACGGCGCGCTCGACATGGCCGGGAACGTGCTGGAATGGACCCGGAGCTTCTTCGAGCCCTACCCGGGCAACGAGCGCGAGAACCCGCAGTACGGCCGGATGTACCGCGTGCTCCGCGGCGGGGCGTGGTGCTTCAAGCAGAAGTCGGCCGAGACCTCCATGCGCTTCATCATGAGGCCGGACCTCAGGTGGAACTACGTGGGGTTCCGCTGCGCCAAGGACGCCTGACGGCGCGACGCGGAACACTTCCGGGGGGGGCCACGTTTGA
>JBFZBV010000117.1:0-8648 GCA_041308285.1 Planctomycetota bacterium
GAACCGGCTTTCGTCTGCGTAAGCTTCTCTATCAGCCATCTTGACCTCTCGAAAAGTCGCGCCTTGTCGGCGAGGAACCGCTCGTGGTACTGCGAATCGATGTCCTTGAGGGTCTCGAAGACCTTCTCCACGGCGGTCCTTATGAAGTACGCGGCGCGGCCGAAGTCGCCCAGCGCGACGTGGCCTTCGCCCGCCGCGGCGGCCCCGCGCACGACGACCTGGTTGTAGTTCTCCCGGCGGGCCTGGGCAAGGCCCCTTTCCGCCGTCTCGATGGCCGCCTCCGGCTTCCCCATGGCGAGGAGGACGGCCGCTATCGAGACGTCGGACTCGGCGGCGCTGGACTCGATGCGCATGGCGCGCGCCAGCTCCCCCGCCGCGGTGAATTCCCCATGCGCCCGGCCGAGGTCCCCGGACGCCAGGGCTATCTCCCCCATGACCTGGCGGAAGCTCATCTCGAAATCCCTGAGGGACCCCTTGCGGGCCTGGGCAAGCGACCTGCGCGCGAAGTCCTCGGCCTTCTTCGCGTCCCCGGCCCGAATCTCGAGATCGGCGAGGTTCATGAGCACGTCCGCGAACACGCGTATCTCCCCCGTCTCCTCCACGTCCCTGGCGACGCGGTAGAACGTCTCCCGCGCCTTGTCGAACTGGTTGAGCCTCGTGTGGACGATTCCGATGCCGTTCTGGGCCCAGTACGATCCGCTCCTCGCGCCTATCGACTCGTAGATGGCCAGGCTGTCAGTGAAGAGCCCGAGCGCGGTCCCGAGCCTGCCGGACATGAGGTCGAGGAAGGCTATCCCCGCCTTGTTGAGCGCGACCTGGCCGGGCAGGTCGAAGGTCCTGGCCAGCGAGAGGGACGTCTCGAAGTACTTGCGGGCGGAAGGGAACAACCCAATCTGGAGGAGGATGTTTCCTATGCTGTAATTGACCGAGATCGTGCCGCCGACGTCCCCCGACTCGCCGTGGATTTTGAGCGCCTTCCGGTAGTGCGAGAGAGCGTCGTCGTACTCGCCCATGAGGAAGTGCGTGTTCCCTATGCTGGCGAGGCATCCCGCGATGCCCTGGGCGTCCTCGCCCGTCCTGTACAGCGCGAGCGCCGATCGCAGGTTCGAGAGCGCCTCGTGCAGCTTCCCGAGCCTCTGCCTCGCGCCGGAGATTTCCATGAGTATCCGCGCGGTGTCCGCGGGCCTGCCGGTCTCGCGCGAAAGGTCCTCCGCAGCGGAAAGGCGCTGCTCCGCGGTCACGTACTCGCCCCTGCGGAGCGCGAGCATGCCGAGCAGGGTCTCAGCCAGAAGGAGGTTCGGCTTGTCGCCGCTCAGGGACGCGAGGTGGTGCGCCCGCGTCGCGAGCACCTCGGTCATGAAGTACTTCCCCCACTGGAGGTTCAGCTCGGACAGAAGCCCGAGCGCCTGCGCCACCAGCCGCTGCGATCCCGCCTCCTCGGCGATTCTCTGGGCGTTTTCGAGGTCCTCCAGGGCCTCGGAATAGCGCCCGAGCACCCTGTGCACGCCGGCCCGCCGGAAAAGAAGCTCCACCGCCGTGTCCCGCAGCCTGAGGTCTCCGCCTGCGGCGAGTTCGAGCCCCTTGGTGTATGCCATGAGGGCGGTCTTGAATGCGCCCATCTGGCTGAAACCCTCAGCGGCCTTGAACACGTGCCCCAGGGCCTTGTCGACCTCGCCTGCGCGCGTGAAGTGCTCGGCAAGGGCCGCGGAAACCTCGTAGCTCGGCGACGCGCAGTGCTTCTCCGTCTCCTCGCCGATGATGCGGTGCATCTCAGCCTCCGCCGGCCCGTCGGTTATGCGGGACGCCACTGCGGCCCACGCGGGATCGTCCATGGCGTAGCGGACTTCCCCGGCGTGCGCCCTGCGGGCGAGGAATCCCTCCTCGAGGAGCGACGAGACCGCCTCGATTGGATCGACTCCGCACCTCCCTATTATCGCCGTCATCAGGGGGCCGGGCATGTCGGCGGAGGACAGGCCCAGGACGCGGAGCCCGACCCTCGCGGCGGCGGGGAGGCGGCGGAACCGCGCAAGCAGGACGGTCGCGACGTCCGGGGGAAGCGAGAAGGTCTCCGCGGCCTCCTTCGCCACGGACCAGGCGCCGCCGTCGCGGACGATTCCGCCGGTATCCATGAGGGATTCGAGCGTCGAGACGACGAGGCCGGGGTTGCCGCCGGTGAGGTCGTACATCCTCTTTTCGAACCCCTGGGGAACCGCCGCGCCGGGAATGGCCGCGCGGATGAGCGAGGATACCCCCTCCCGGTCGAGGTCTCCGAGGGCGATTCTCCTGCAAAGGGGCTCCTTGAAATTGCCGCGCATGAGCCCGTACCTGTCGTCGGGCAGCTTCTCGGGGTTGTAGGACAGGACTATGGCGAGCGGGGACGTCTTCTGCCCGGGCTGATCGGCGTCGCGGAAGGAGAACGGCTCGCCCAGCGACCTCACCAGCGCGCCCGTGAGATCGAACGTCCCCCTGTCCGCCCTGTCGAAGTCGTCGAAGCACAGGCATATGGGCGTGCGGACGGCCGCCTTCAGCATGAATCTCGATACCTCCGAGTGCAGCCTCAGCTTGTTCCCCTCGTCCATCGGCCCCTGCCGCGCGGGGACCTGCCCGTCCCGCGAAAGGCTGGAATTCAGCCTGACCAGTGACGGCTCGTAAGCCGCCACGATGTCCGAATCCCGCCCCAGCATTCCCACCGCCTCCTCAATCACCTTCTGGAACCCCCAGTAGGGCGTCTCCAGTGGCCTGGGGCGGTTGCCTTCCATCCACCGCGCGTTGCTCATCTGGACCGCGTTCCTGAACTCCTTCAGCAGGGCCGTCTTGCCCGACCCCGACGGCCCCTCGAGGAAATAGACGGCCGGAGCCGCGGAACCCGTTGCGCGGGAATCAAGCCACTCCCTGAGATTGGCGAGATGCCGCGATCTCCCGACAAGCGGCATCGAGCGTATAGCCGACCGCCTGGTCTCGGAAGTCTGGAGGTTGAAGGAGGATCCCGAAGCCTTGTTGAGAGCGGTGATGACGGCGTCGGCAGAGGGGAATCTCGCCGCGGGATCCTTCGCGGTCATGCGTACGAGAATGTCGGACATGAACGCCAACGGCGGGGATGCGAGGGGAGGGAGATCGGCCTCGAGGTGCTGCCTGATTACGTCCCTGACCGACTGGCCGGCGTACGGCGGCTTGCGCGATATGACGTGGTGCAGGGTGATTCCCAGGGAATAGAGGTCGGACCTGCGATCGATTTCGCCCCCCCGTATCACTTCGGGGGCCAGGTAGAGCACCGATCCGCGGACCGCCCCCCCGGACTCGCCGGTGCCCGGCCCTGCCAGGCTCAGGTCCAGAATCTTCGCGCGCGGCTTCTTCCCGCCGAGGCTCACGAGTATGTTCTGAGGCTTGATGTCCCTGTGCAGGAAGCCCCGCGAATGGATGTATTCGAGGCCGCGGAGGACCTGCACCGTGACGTCCAGCACCTCCTCGGCGGACAGGCGCTCGAAGGCGCCGAAAAGGTCCGGCCCCTCTATGTATTCCTCGGTGAAGAAGGGGAGGTCGGTCCCGTCCAGGAATCCGAAATCGTAGACCTCCACGAGGTTCGGGTGGGACAGATGGGACAGCAGGCTGAACTCGTGCCTCAGGCTCTCGACGAGCATCCTGCCCGGATCGACCCGGTCGAGCACCTTGAGGGCGACCTTGGCCGAGCCCTTGGCGGCGTCCCTCGCGAGAAAGACCTCGCCCGACGACCCGCGGCCGAGCGACCGGGCGATTTCGTACCTGTTGTTGATTGTCCTCTGGTCCATGAGGCTTCTTGATATCTCAGGTGCCGATGCCGGTCAAGTGGCTATGCGGAACGCGAGGCCGGAAAACCTTGACATGCGCTCGGTCTTTCACATATATATGATCGTCTCGTTTTTCGGAGGTTAACATGCCGTTCACGAAGAGCTATGTCCCCTACGGGAAGTACTGGTCCACGCCTTTCTGCAAGTGGCAGGGGAGTTTCTCGCACCTGCATCCGATACCATTCGCAGCCGACGTCGCCAGGAAGGCGATGGCGAAGAGGAAGATATCCCCCGACATGTTCGACTCGATTGTGCTGGGAATTACAATCCCCCAGAAGAACATCTTCTACGGGGGACCCTGGATTGCCGCGCTCATCGGGGCTCCGGACATAACCGGCCCGATGATAGGACAGGCCTGCGCCACGTCGGCGAAATGCGTGGAGACGGCCGCGCACGAGATTGAATGCGGGTCCAGCCGGACCGTGCTGGTCATCACCGCGGACAAGACCAGCAACGGCCCGCACCTCTACTTCCCCCAGCCCCACGGCCCGGGCGCCACGGGCGATTCCGAGAACTGGGTCTGGGACAACTTCGGCTACGATCCCGTGGCGAAGAACGCGATGATCCAGACCGCCGAGAACGTAGCCAAGGAGGAGGGAGTCTCGAAGGAGGAGCAGGACGACGTGGCGCTGCTCAGGAGCCGGCAGTACAAGGACGCGCTCAAGGACGATTCGGCGTTCCTCAGGCGCTACATGGACCTGCCGCTCGAGCTCATGGATTCCAAGGGCAAGAAGGTCCAGAAGAGCCTTGCGGGCGACGAAGGCGTTTTCCCCACGACGGCCGAGGGCCTGGCCGGGCTCAAGCCCGTCATCCCCGGCGGCACTGTGAGCTACGGCGTCCAGACCTATCCTGCCGACGGCAACGCCTGCATGGTGCTCTGCACCAGGGAGCGCGCCGCCGAGCTGTCCGCCGACAGGAACATCGAAATCCGCATCATATCCTTCGCGCAGGCAAACGCGGCCAAGGGGCACATGGCCAAGGCCATAGTCCCGGCGGCGAGGAAGGCGCTCGACCGCGCGGGCATAGGAATCAAGGACCTCAAGGCCGTGAAGACGCACAACCCCTTCGCGGTGAACGACATCTTCATGGCCCGCGAGCTCGGGCTGAAAATAGACTGGTTCAACAACTACGGCAGCTCCATCGTGTGGGGCCACCCGCAGGGGCCGACCGGGCTCAGGCTGATTATCGAGCTCGTCGAGGAGCTCGCAATCAAGGGCGGGGGATACGGGATGTTCGACGGCTGCGCCGCGGGCGATACGGGCGCGGCGGTGGTCGTCAAGGTGGACGTCAGGAGCTGACGGATAATAAACTCCTATGTTACGGAAGACGCGATGGAAAATGAAGGCGTTGGCGGCGGCAAACGGGGGATGCGCGAGGCGCTCCCGACCCTGGCCCTCATGCTCTCCTCCGGCGTTATGATGGTGATTGCGGGATTCGTGTTCCCGGGGATGAAGGAGAATTACGCAAGCGCGCCGGGATTCGAATTGAACGCCTTCACCGCGGCCGTCATGGGCGTGAGGCTGGAAGCGTGGGCAATCGCCGCGGCCGCGGTCGTGCTGCTGTCCCTGGCCGAATTCGCGTTCTTCCCGCGCGTCCGCAGGAGCATCGCCCTGGCCGTCCTTTTCGCGGCCGTACTCGCCTGCATCGCAATCCAGGCGGCTGCGCTCGCCGTCCCTGCCGCGGGATTCCTGTGAAATGCGCGGGCCCCGCGGTTGATTCCGGATTGGGGCGGGAATTAAAAAAGGCCCCGGCGCGAGCCGGGGCCTTTTCATATCGCGGATCCATGCAAGCCAATCAGACGTAGAGGTTTCCCTGCCCGTCCTTCTTTAGGCCGATTCTCTTCGCCTGCATGAGGAGAAGCTGCTTCGTGTTCTTGTATCTGAATCCCTTCGCCCCGAGTTCGGAAACCAGCTTGTCCATGCTCACGGGCTTGCCTGCGGCCTTGACGATTGCGAGCGCCGCATCCTTGAGCGACGGGCCGGAGGAAGCCTTCGGCGGCCTGCCCGGCTTGCCCGCGGCCTTCGGCGGCCTGCCGGGGCCCCTCTTGCCGGGTTTCCTTCCGGGCTTTCCGGCCTTCGGCGGCCTGCCGGGCCCTCTCTTGCCGGGCTTCCTTCCGGGTTTTCCGGCTTTCGGCGGCCTTCCCGGCCCCCTCTTGCCCGGCTTGCGGCCCGGCTTCCGGCCCCTTTTCCTGCCCGGCTTGCGCCCGCGTTTCTTGCCCCCGGCGACGGGCTCCGGGGCGGCCGTTGTCGCTCCGCCGAGCAGAGCGTCGATGTGGGCCTGGAGCGCCGAAGCCTTTTCAAGGGCGGATGCCTTCTTCTTCCTGAGCTTCGCGACGCGCGATTCCAGTTTCCTTAGTTCTGATTGGAGTCTCTGCAGTGTCATTGATTTCGCCATGTAATACTCCCGTCATCAAATTGATTTAGAAAATAAAATACAACAGCTTTCTGATGCATATGATTAATTATTCCATTCCGATTTCAAGAAATAAAATCAAATAAATAAAAAAATTATCGGGGAATTAAATTCGAACCGGCTGAACGGCGGAGACAGCGGCAGAGGCGGGATGATTCCGCATCCCGCCTGCCGCGGAAATCGCCGTGCAAAACCGCTGCGTCCGGGCGGCGTACAGCCGCCTTGAGGTCACTTTCAGCCCTTGGGACCGGGTTTGGCGGACCCGGCCGGCGCCGCGGCGCGGCGGTCGGGCAGAAGCTCGGCGAACGTCTCGACCCGCACCTTTATCTGTTCGAAATCCTCTTCGGAATAATCCGTCTCGATTTTCAGGGATTTTATTTCCGACTTCGCGAGGGAATTTTCCACCGCCTTGGCCTCGACGTTGAAACCGTGGCAGAATTGGAGGATATTCTGGATTACGCCGTCCGCTCGGTATTCCGAAATGAGCGCGCCGAGATTCGCGAAACGCTCCGAATTCGGGGAAAAACAGGCGCAGTCGATTTTGAAATACCTGTCCGCTATGGCGGAAATCATCCCGTCGACGGAGGAAGGGGACTCGTCGACCAAATCGCGGAAATACCTCTGCCCCGTGCACGATTCGTCAGCGACGATTCTGAGCCCGGCCTGCTCAACGACCGAGTGCACCTTGGCGTTGCCCATCGGCGAGGGCGTGCCTGCCATGATAACGCGCCTGCCGGCCCGGGGATACGCCGAGATGCCCCGGCACGCGCGGAGGTCGAGCTCGGCAGAAAGAGCCTCGGCTTCGCGGCAGAATTTCCCGGCGTCCATGTTGAGCGCGAGCTGCGAGACGAGGAGGGCGTCGAGACCGCTTATCGGCGGGTTGTCGAGCCTGCGCGTGGAGTTAATCGCGGCAAGCGCCCTGCGCTTGCGGTTCACAAGGCGGATTGCGTCCTTGAGGCCGTTCGGGGTTATCCTGTTCCCCGAGAGGCCCTCGACCAGATCCTTGAACGCCGCGACCTCCCCGCGCCATAGCGCGGCGTCGGCCCCGGCCTTCTTCTGCGGGACTTCCATGACCTTGAATCCCAGCAGATCCCATGCCTTCTTCTTCGCGTCGCACGTGGTTTCGCCGACGGCGAAATCCTTGAGCGTCTTGTACGGTCACGTCGCGCTGAAGGCCATGCCGAAGGTGGACCGGACGAGCGGGCAGATGTCGCGGGGGAACATCTTGTCCGCGTAGTTCACCGACCAGTCGGATCCGCCGCAGAGGGGAATCGGCAGCACTCCGGCGGCCAGGGCGATTTCGTCCGGCACGTAGATGCAGAACGTGCCGATTGATTTGCCGCCGCCCTTGCGAAAGTCGGAAATCTCCTTCACGCGTTCGCCGTGGCTCTGGTGGAGGGCCTCGTCGAAGGCGGACATCCGCTCGGGCCTGTTGCTCTGCCACAGGAATGCCTTCCTGTGGGATTCCTCGGCGTGCCTCATGAGCTCGTCGTGGAGATCGATGTTGACCCCGAGGGCTTTGTGAAGTTCCCTGATGGCCGCGTTCATTTCCGTTTCCTCCAACGCTCCGCCGCGCCCCCTGCCGGACGAGAATCGCCCGCAGGAAGCCGGCGCCTTTGGTATGAAGCCGTTCTGCTGCTGTTTTCGGACGGGCAGGAGCCTTGCAGGGAAAAGCCGGCGGCGGGCCGGCCGGAGCCCCGGGGGGGGGAATCTAATACGCAGCGCGGCCGGCAAGCCATGTTCCGGGAGGCGCACGGCGTCTCCCGAGAGGAGCGCCGGCTCATATGCGATGGTTCGCGCCTGTCGGATTCATGCTTCCGCCTCGATTCGATGCCTCGCTGTCGAGGATGAGCGGGACTCGCCCGCCCCGCTGGTGCGCCCGGCAGGAGTCGAACCTGCAACCTTCGGATTCGTAGTCCGTTACTCTGTCCATTTGAGCTACGAGCGCAACTGCCATTATTCGGTTTCTTCATATCATATTCCCTGCAGGCTCGCAAGATGTCGTCAATCTGCTTCAGGCTGTGAATCTCGGGCTCCTCGATGACCTGGCGGAGCGGCTTGATGCCCTGGACGGGATTCTCCTCGGCCAGCGAGTTCTTCACGCACCACTGGAAGAATCCATGGAGCAGGACCAGGTGGAGGTTGTGGGTCCGGACGCTACAGGGTTTCGGAGCCTCCGCGGCCGAGCCGGTCCGGGTGAGGCTCTGGTGGAGATACTTCTGAAGAGCCTGGAAAGTCCAGGCCTCGAGGGAGGACCCGGGGATGTTGGCCAGGACTTTGTACAGGACGCCGCGAATCCTGACGACGTGTCCGCGCGAGAATCTGGGCTCCATGAACTCGACGTACTTCCTCACTGCCTCGCCGGCCTTGCCGCGGTGCTGGAGGGGAGCCAGGCCCTCGGCGCGGCGCTTG
>JBFZBV010000118.1:0-4894 GCA_041308285.1 Planctomycetota bacterium
ATCCCCTGCTCCTCCGGGTTGAAGACGAAGATTCCGTCCGGCGGCAGGGCTTCCACGAGCTCGGATTTCGCGCGCGCGACCCCCTCCAGGGACCCGAACCCCTCGAGGTGCACGGGCCTTATGCACGTGATGACGCCAATCCTGGGCCTGGCGACGGCCGCAAGCTCGGAAATCTCGCCCGGCGCGTTCGCGCCCATCTCGACGACCGCGAACTCGTGCCTGTCCTCTATCTCGAAAATCGTCAGCGGGACGCCGACGTCGTTGTTGTAGCTCTCCCTGGACGCCACGCCGGACATGTTCTTCGAGAGGACGGAGAATATCAGGTCCTTGGTCGTCGTCTTCCCGCACGACCCGGTGACGCCGATGACGAGCGCGTCCAGCGTGGACCTGTAGCCCGCCGCGAGGCTCAGCAGCGCCCTGCGCGTGTCGCCCACGACTATGAGCTTGTTCCTGCACCACTCCGGAATCGCGTCGACGCGCCTGGCTTCGACCACCGCTGCGGCCGCGCCCATGGCTATCGCCCTCTGCACGAAGTTGTGCCCGTCGAACCGTTCGCCCTTGAGGGCGAAGAACAGGTCGCCGCTCCTCGTCATCCTCGAATCCGTCGAGACGCCCGCAATCATTGCATCGGGCTGCGCCGGGAATTCCACGGCGCCTATCGCGGCCGCGATTTCTTCAATCCTCATGGGTCTCATTCCATCCCCCTTCCGAGCGCCCTGCGCTCGCGCAACCTGCGACCTTTGCACCTCTCCGCACGCCCGATGCCGCTATCCCGCGGCCCGGTCCGCCACGGCGCGCCCGCGAGTCCCTAGCCAGTTCAGAATCGCCCTGCCGTCTCCGCAGGACGCCCTGCGGCCGACGCAGGCTTCGGCGGCGGCCTTGCGGTCGTCGAACGGAAGCCTCTTCCCGTTCACCTCCTGGTAGTCCTCGTGCCCCTTCCCGGCTATGAGAATCACGTCGCCTTCGCCGGCCGTCGAAACTGCGAACGCTATGGCCGCCTTGCGATCGGCGTTTATCACATAGCTGCTCTTGGATGCGAATCCCGAGACCACTTCCCTGATTATCTCCATCGGATCCTCGGTCCTCGGGTTGTCCGAGGTCACCACCGCGAAGTCCGAGAACTTCTCGACCATCGCCGCCATCTTCGGCCTCTTGGTCCTGTCGCGGTCCCCTCCGCACCCGAAGACGGTCAGGATTCTCCCGTCGAAGCGGCCTTTCAGGTTCGAAAGGACCGCCCTGAGGGCGTCCTCGGTGTGTGCGTAGTCGACGAAGACGCTGAACGGAAGGCCGGTCTCCACCGGTTCGAGCCTGCCCGGCACGAGCTTCAGCGCCTCGATGCCCGAAGCCACGTCAATCTCGTCGACGCCCATCGACAGGGCCGCCAGCGCGGCCGCCGCGGCGTTCTCGACGTTGTGCATGCCCGGGAGCGCGATTCTCACCGGGAACGACGATCCACCGAACGTGAACACCGCCTCCGTGCCCCACAGGCCGGCGTTCTCCACCTTCACCGCGAGGTCCGCGCGCATGCGCCTCGAGTAGAAGAGGGTCTTCGCCCCGGATTCCGCCGCGAAGACCATGCTGGCCCAGTCGTCGGCGTTGAGCACGCATGCGCCCGAAGGCTTGACGCTCGAGAACAGCGCGCCCTTCGCCTTGAGGTAATCGCATGCGTCCCCGTGGAAATCCATGTGGTCCGATCTCAGGTTCGAGAAGACGCCGGCGTCGAAGCCTATCCCAAGGACCCTCTTCTGGACGAGCGAATGCGACGACACCTCCATGACGGCGTGCGTCACTCCCTCGTCCGCCATGAGTCTCAGCATCGAGTGGAGCTCGACCGGGCCCGGCGTTGTGTTCGACGACGGGATGAATTTGCTGCCCGTGTGATATCCTATGGTCCCGAGAAGCCCGACCCTGCTTCCGGCAGCCTCGAGGATGGACCTAATCAGGTACGTTATCGTCGTCTTGCCGTTGGTTCCCGTGACGCCGACCATCCTGAGCCCGTCCGAGGGCCTGCCGTACCACTCCGCCGCCGCCCCGGCGCAAGCCGCCCTGCCGTCGTCCACCACGGCCGTAGGCAGCCTCGGGAACGAGGAATCCCTCGGGAAGTCCTCCGTCTCGACCACGAGGGCCGACGCGCCCCTCCGCGCCGCGTCCATGATGTAGCGGTGGCCGTCCGACTTGTCGCCCCGTACGGCCAGGAAAAGCCATCCCGGCCTGATGGCCCTCGAATCGACCGCGATTCCGCTCACCTGGATGTCGTTGAAATTGCGCACGTACCTCGCCCCTGCGGATGCCAAAAGCCTGCCCAGACTCGCGTACTCCTCCATCACTTCTCCTTTCCGGCTCCGGTGTCCGGCTTCCTCTTCACGCCAAGGTACGGCAGTATCCTGGAGAGGATTGCCGCTCCGGCCGGAGCCGCGCATTTCCCGCCGGTCAGGTGGTGCGCGTCCGCTCCCTTGCTGGGCTCGTCCAGGACGACCACCATGCTCACGGCGGGGTCGTCCACCGGGACGAAACACATGAACGACGTTATCGACTTCTGCATGCTGTACACGCCCTGCTTAATCTTCGTCTGCGTGCCGGTCTTGCCGCCGATGTCGTAGCCGTCGAGCCTCGCGGCGGTCCCGGTCCCCTTCTCCACGCCCTTGCGGAGCATCTGCCTCAGCTTTCTGCAGGTGTCTTCCGATACGATTCTCCTGAGCGCGTTTGGGGCGAACGACCTGAGCACCTCCCCGTCCGGCGCGGTGACCTTCCGCACTATCGACGGCCTCATCATTTCGCCGCCGTTCACGAGCGAATTGAAGCTCGCAAGGAGCCTGAGCGGGGTCAGTGCCACTTCCTGCCCCCACGGGACCGACGTCTTGGAGAAGAAGCTCCATCCCTTCGGGGCAATCCAGCCCGAAGCCTCGCCCGGGAGCTCGATTCCCGTAATCGCCTCGATTTCCAGGTCGGCGAGGAACCGGAGGTATTTCTCCTCGGGGATGCGGAATGCGACGTCCGTGGTGCCGATGTTGCTCGACTTCGCGAGGACGTCAGTCACGGAGAGCCTGCCGTACGGGTGGTAGTCGTGGATGACCCTCTTCACCCCGCCCTGCGAGAACAGCCTGGCTCCGAAGGAGCAGTCCACGACCGTGTCGGGCGTGACCACGCCCGTCTCCAGCGCCGCGGCTATGGTGAACGGCTTGAAAGTCGATCCGGGCTCGTTCGTGTCGGTGATTGCCCTGTTCCGCCTGTCCTCCACCTTCGACGACGCGTAGTCGGAAGGCGAGAAATCAGGGACGCACGCGATGGCCAGCACCTCTCCCGATTTGGGGGACATCACGATGCACGAGGCCGAGATGGGCGCCCAGGCCTCGAAAGCCGCCTTGAGCTCCTCCTCGGCCACGGACTGCACGTACGAGTCGAGGGTCAGCCAGACGTCGTTCCCGTCCCTCGCCTGGACTTCCTCGTCGTCGGGAATGGCCAGGAGGTTCTGCAGCGCGTCCCTCGCGAACCAGCGCTGCCCGGTGGCGCCCCGGAGCTCGCTGTCGAAGAACGCTTCGGCGCCCTCCAGGCCCTCGTCGTCGAGGCCTACGAACCCGACCGCGTGGCAGGCCAGCCTCCCCTTGGGGTAGTAGCGCTTCTGCTCGTCGCGGAATCCAAGCGCGGGATCCCCGATTCGCAGCACCTCGGCGACTTCGGCGGCCCCCAGCTTCCTCTTTATCCAGACGAACTTCCTCTCCTTGGCCAGCGCCTCCTGCACGGTCCGGCGGTCGAGCGACAGGGCGTCGGAGAGCCTGACGGACAGCGATTCGCCATCGTGCACCTTGCTCGGCACTGCGTAGAGGGATTTGACCCTGCCCCTGGAGACCGCGAGTTCCGCTCCGTCCCTGTCGAGTATGCGGCCCCTGACCGCGGGGACGTCGAGTCGCACTTTGGACTGCTGGTCCCTCTCCTCCAGCCTCGGGGCGTGATCCAGGTGCTGTACCTGGACGAGCCTCGCCGCGAGCAGGCATGTCACAATCCCGCCGCAGGCGAGCGTCATGTTCGCGGCGAGTCTCTGCCTGGCGTAGGGCATGGCATCTCCGGAAAAACGACATCCGGGCCCCTTTGCGGCGGCCCGGCCTTCTGGAGAGAGAGAGAGATTTCCGCTATTCCGACCCGGGGATGCACAGCTTCCGTCCGACCCCGAGGCTGTGGTCCTCGAGCCCGGGGTTGAGCGCCCTGATTTCGTCGGCCCTTACCGAGTACTTCCTCGATATCGAATAGATCGTGTCGCCCTGGGCGACGACGTGGATTCTCGCTTTCGGTGCCCGGTTTCCGGATTGCGTTCCGGTTTCCGCGGCCTTGCCCGCATCCTTCGCGCCCGCGATCGGAATCCGCACAACCTGCCCCACCTTGAGGAGATCCGGGTTCATGCCCGGATTCGCGTCCTTTATGAGTTTCCACTTGTTCGAATCCCCCAGGTACTGCTTCGCAATCATGCTGAGGGTCTCGCCCGGCTTCACCTTGTGCGTCGTCTCGGCCGGAGGCTCCGGCTTCGGTTCCGCCTTCGGCTGGACTGTCTCCGCCGCGGCGGTGACCTGGTCCGAGTCCCGCGAGGCGCCCGCCTCGGGCTTCGCGGCCCCCGTCCGGGCGGAGGCTGCGCCGCCGTCCCGCGCGGGTTCCGCCGCGGCCGGGACGCCGAATTCGCCGGGCGCAGGCGGCTGGTACGCGCCCCTCACGATGGACGGGACGTCGGAGATTCTCTTCTCGGCTATCGCCTTCTCGAGCTCCTCCCCCGTTTTCGCCGCCCTCGAGCCCGCGACATTGAGCTTCTCTTCCGGATTGCTGCCCGGCATCGCGGAGACGATTATGTAGACGGCGATGCCCGCCAGGATGAAGCTCAGGACCAGGGCCTTAATCAGCTTGTTCATGA
>JBFZBV010000119.1:0-18980 GCA_041308285.1 Planctomycetota bacterium
CGTGCCGGCCGTTGACCCCGGGCCGCCATGCGTCGGTGTAGAAATAGGCCATCTTCTCGATCCCTTCGGGATAGCAGTGCGTGTTCCACCCCTTCGAGTGAACGCTTATGACCGGCGTCTGCCTGGGGTCGAAGTCGTACGCGGCCCCGTACGGCCTCCACCCGGCCGGGACCTCCATGGTGAGCAGGGGGTAGATCTGGTTCTTGAAATCCATGGTCGACGCGACGTACATGACGTCGCCGCTGTAGTAGGGGTAGAACAGGTACTGCTCGATGTTGTTCTCCAGCTCGCCCTCTCCGATGTCCCCGAAGCGCGGGTCGTCCTTGAGGACCTGGCCGTTGGCCATGTAGTAGCCCCGGCCGTGGGCTATGAGCGGCGAGTCGGGGGAGGCCACGACGCAGGCGCCGTACAGGCTCCCCATCCACAGCCTCCCCTCCCGGTCGGTGTACGTGCCCTCTATGTGCGAGAAGTATTCCCCGGGCTCCTTGAAGACGTAGCTCTCGGTCGGGGCGAAGAACCCGTACGGGAACGCCTTCCTCCCGGTGACGAACACCTCCTTGCGGGCCGGGTCGGAGTTGGGGTAGTGCGTCAGCGTAATCCTGATGTCGGCCGGAACCGGCGGGACCACCTCGACGGCGCCCTGGAAGGCCTGCCCCACCTCGTAGGGCTGCGACGGGAACGTCCCGAAGGTGATCCTCTCCGCCACCCAGAGGACGTACGTGCCGCCACCGGTGAACGCGTTGCCGCATTCGTCGTAGAGATACCCCTTCATCGTGACGACGTACCTGCCGTACTTGTTCAGGTTGAAGAGGAACCTGCCGGTCCGGGTCGACGCGCCCCAGCGGGTGGCCGACAGGAAGCCGGCCTTGCCGAGGTCGTAGAAGAGCCCGTCCGGGTCCGTGACCGTCACCGCGACCTCGCCGGCGCGGAAGTTCATCCTGTGGTGGACGTTGAGCCTCTCGTACGCGAGGGACGGCAGGCCCGGCTCGAAGTTGTACCAGCCCTTCCGGTATATCGGCCTGCCGCCTAGGCGGTTGCGGAAGTTCAGGCCCCACTCGGCGCTCTCCTCCTCCGGCACGACGCCGCGCACCCCGTGCGATTCCACGTCGAAGAGCAGCGCCCACGGCATCCTCGGCCTCGCAGGGGACCCTATCCTCACCATCGGGAGGTAGTTCTTCTTCACGAAGACCAGGCTCTCCTCCGGCTGGACGTACTTCCGGAAATGCTCGTCCCTGGCCACGGGCTTGAGCGTCCTCAGGATGGACGGCAGCTCCTCGAACCTGTTCAGGTAGCCCGCGTTGTCAATCACGCCTATCTGGAACTGCAGCCTGTAGTGGCCTTCGGGCACCGAGTAGTCGATGAGCTTCTCGATTCGGAAGCGCATCCTCACCTTGCCGTCCGCGACCTCCATGTCCTTGCGCAGGGCCTTGACGGCCACGTCGATGGGCGAGCCGGCCCTCACTCCGGCCGGGCTCGCGGCGTGCAGCGTCGGGATGTCCGGCTGTATGGACTCTATCGGCAGGCCGGTCGGCGCGAGGAGCGTGGACATCATGTGGTCGCTGAACTGCCTGTACCTGCCCGAGGCGTCGTAATTCCGCTCCCCGACCAGCACCGCGGTGAACTCGGGGAAAGCGTCGATGGCCGCGGCGATTATTTCCGACCTGATTTCGAGGTCTATGTCCACCCTCAGGGCGTCGCCGTAGGCGAGGCTGCGCGAGCGAATCTCGATTTCGCCCCTCCAGCTGCCGCCGTTCAGGATGTACCCCTCAATCGCGAACCTGAGCGGGTCCGGGGCCTGCGCGAAATCCGACATCCCGTTGTTGTCGTCGTCGCCGTCCATGGAATCCGGCAGGCCGTCGCCGTCCCTGTCGCCCTCGCAGGGCGGCCCGGCGCAGTACACCGCGAAGGTGTCGACCAGGAGCTCGCTGGCCCTGCACTTGTTCGTCACCGGGACGAAGCACGCCCTGACGAGCCTCCGGGGCGCGGCGCTCCTCGAAAAGACCCCGAACGCCCCGTACGTCACGTCCGCGAACCGCTCCATCGGGACGTAGTACGTGCACCAGATGCCCTCCACCTCGAGGTAGTCCGTCACGTACTGCTCGATGTTGCCCGCGGCGTCGGCGAGGAGTATCCACAGGTGGTAGCGGTTCGGGTAGTTGTCCAGATCCTTGCCGAGGCTCCTCGCGTGGAAGAAGAACCCGTCCCCGGGCGAGATGTCGAGCCTCGAGAACCTCCCCGGCTCGATCACCAGCTTCGTCTCCAGGTCCCACCCGCGGCGCAGGTCCCACGAGTACTTGACCGCCGCGGACCCGGGCAGCCTGCCGGCGGCGAGCGACGCGGAAGCCGAGTTCCCCGCCCCGCCGGAGGTCTCCACCCTCCAGCTCCCGTTCACCGAGGTGAGGCCGTCGCGCTCGAACCTGTACGCGTATCTGGTCCGGGACGGCTCGTCGTGCCTGAAGAGGCTCGGCTCGATGGGAATCATGGAGATGCTCTCCTCGGATCCGAGCGAGGCGGAGCAGGCGGCGGAAAGGGCCGCGGCGGCGTAGAGCAGAATGCGGTCGAGTCTCATGAGTCCCCCCAGGCTGCAAAGGCGCATCGCGGGCTGCGGACCCGGCCCTAACCTCCGGTCACGGCTATGAGCTCAATCTCGCAGAGCAGGTCGGGCCAGCAGAGCCTGGCCTCGACGCAGGTGCTCGCGGGATACGGATTGAGGCCCATCTTCCTGAAAAACGCGTTGCGCTCTATATTGAACTCGTCGTAGTCCTTCATGTCCCGCAGGAATATCGTCAGCTTGACCACGTCCTTCCAGGACGCGCCCCCGGCCTTGAGGACCTCGGTCAGGTTCCGGAACGTCTTCCTCGCCTGACCCGCGAGGTCGCCCTTGTGAGCGCACCGGCCCTTCGCGTCGACCGACGCGGTCCCCGACACGAAGAGCAGGGTGGCTCCGGGCAGCTCTACGCGCATGCCGCGCGAGAAAGGCACGGGCTTCTTGTAGTTGTACGCTTCGGGCATGACCTTCGGCACGTGGATTGCGTTCTTGCGCATGACCGGTTTCCCAACAAAGCCGCGGTGAAGAGAGAAATAACCCAAGCGGCCTCCGCGGGTCAAGGCATTTCGCGGCTCCAAAGCCCGCTTCGCCGCGCGCCCCGTCAGCCGGCCGCCTAGTCGCGCGCCAGGGCCGCCTCGATGTCCTTGATTTCCTTGGGTATGGAGGCCGAGAGGCACTCGCAGCCTTTCTCGGTCACGAGGACGGTGTCCTCGATTCTGATGCCGAGATTCTTCTCGGCGATGTAAATCCCGGGTTCGATGGTAATCGCCATCCCGGGGGCCAGCGGGGCGTAGGGGTCTCCGGGGTCGTGCACGGCCATTCCGATGAAGTGGCCCAGGAAATGCACCGTCTTCCCCTTGTAGCCCTTTTTCGCGAGCATCTCCTCGGACCTGGCGTTGAGCCCGAACAGCGAAACGCCGGGCTTCACCTCGGAAACGAGGATTTTCTGAACCTCCAGAAGGTCCTGATAGGCCGCGGCCTGCTCCTCGGTGAACTTGCCGGATATCGGGAAGGTCCTGGTGACGTCCACGCAGTAGTAATCCGCGCCGAAGGCTGCGTCCATGAGGACGACGTCCCCTGCGGCCGCCTTTCGCGAGTTCTTCGTGTAGTGCAGCGTCAGCGAGTTGACCCCCGATCCGACGATGGGCCAGTAAGGCCAGTCCTGGCCGCCGCGCATCCTGCACGCGTGCTCCATCAGCGTGGCGAGCTGGTACTCGTGCATGCCGGGTGAGGCGCCCTCGAGCACCGCGGCCCAGCCGGCCGCGGTGATTTCGGCGGCCTTGCGCATCAGGGCGGCCTCGGAGGCGGACTTCACCGTCCTCATGGCCGCGATCGCAGGCGAGATGTCCTTCACGGTCATGTTCATGAACATGAGCGAGAGCTGCGACCTGAGGTTCTCCTCCCGGGTGGGCCTGCCGTCCAGGACGTCCTCCTTCCTGGCGTCCAGGATGGGCTTGACCATGTCGCTGACCGCCCTGCCGATTTCCTCGGGCGCCATCGGGAGGTGGAAGAGGGCATCCCCTTCCCCGATTATTCCGGTCAGGCGCTGCGCCAGGTCGGAATACGGTCGCGATTCGTCGAAGAGGTGCCTGGCGCTCGTCTCGGGCCCCGGCCTGAGCCCCTGGCCTTCCCACGGGACGAGGTATTCGGGCGTCGGCGACAGGAAGAGAATGTGCTTGTTCTCCTTGGGAAGGAGCACCATGGCCGCGCCGGGCTCGTCGATGCCGGACAGGTAGTGGAACCTGTTGCTCTGGCGGAAAGGGGCGAGGTCCGGCTGCTTCTCGGCGCCGACCACGAGGATTACGCCTGCCCCGGCCAGCTTCATGAGCTTTTCCCTCCTCTCGCGGTATTCCTGCGCCGAGGGGTCGGGTCCTCCCAGGACCGGGGCCGAGAAGACGAGCGCTGCGGCGGCGACCAGAAGCATGCTTCGGAGCATCGGCATCTCTGACTCCTGCAAAACAGGGCCCTTCGCCGGCCCGGCCAGGCGGTTTACGCCGCCCGATGGGTTTTTCCCCGGCCTTCGAGCCTCGGCCGTGCGGGTGCAGCCCGCTTCGCCGGGCCGTACGATTCTCTATAATATAACATATAACGCCACTTGCGGAGCCTGTCGACTGGACTCCGCTTTTCCTCCGGCGGGGCACCGGATTTGCATCTCCTGCATGTCGGGAAATGATTGGAACCCCGCCGAGAGATATATATACTCCTGCGTGGGGGAGGTTGAAATGGACTTCTTGGCCAGCTTCGGGGAAGGATACAACATCATCTTCACGGTGCCGATTCTGTTCGTGTTCGGCTTCGTGCTAATCCAGCTCATCGGGCTGAATCTCGATTCCCTGCTCGGGCTGGGCCATGTCTCGGCCGAGGCGGGCGCAGACGCCGACGCCGATGTCGACGCGGACGCCGACGTGGATGCCGACGCGGACGCCGATGCGGACGCCGACGCGGATGCGGATGCCGACGCGGACGCCGACGCCGCGGCGGGCCACGGCGTGTTCATGGACTTCCTCGCCTTCTTCCACATAGGCAAGGTCCCCTTCATGCTCATAATCGAGATTCTCTTCTGCTCCTTCGGGCTGACGGGCGCGGTCGTCAACTACTACGTGCTCCCGAAGCTCGGCTTCTTCGAGTCGTGGATGCACTTCGGCATGTCCATACCGTTCGCCGCGGCTGTCGCCGTGGTCGTCACCAAGACCCTGACCGGGCTCATGGCCTATTACATACCCACGAGCACCCCGGGCGCGCTCAGGATGCGCGACCTCGAGGGCGCCGTGGCCACAGTCGTCAGCACCGAGGTCAACCAGAGGTTCGGCAGGGGCATGGTGAAATCCTCGACCGGCGAACAGCACACGGTCTTCCTCAGGATGCTCGAGGGCGAGCCCCCGGTCAGGAAGAACGGCAAGGTGATTCTCGTGACGTTCGATGGGAAGTCCAACGTCTTCAACTGCTCCGCAGCTTCGCCGGGCGTGGAGTGAGGCGGCGCCAGGAGCCCGAGTAATCAGGAGGAGGTGACAATGATCGCGGCCGTACTAGCAGCTGGAACCGAATGGTGGGGCCCGATACTGGTCTTCGTCGTCATCGCGCTCGCCATATTCTTCAGCGCGGTGCTGGCATGGAAGGCCTTCTACAAGAAGGCCAAGGCGGACGAGGCCTTCGTGCGCACGGGCATGGGCGGGGCGAAGGTGTTCGCCGATTCCGGCGGATTCATCGTGCCGCTGGTCCACGAGGTGAAGTGGATTTCCCTCGAGACCATGCGCCTGGAGGTCGCCCGCCGCCAGAAGGACGCCCTGATTACAAAGAACAAGTTCCGCGTCGACGTGCAGGTGGAGTTCTACATCCGCGTCGCGCCCCAGGAGGACAAGATTCTCACCGCCGCCAGGTCCCTGGGCGAGAAGTCCCTCTCGGCCGAATCCGTGAAGGAGCTCGTCGAGGCGAAGCTCGTCGGCGCCCTGCGATCCGTCGCCGCAACCAAGACGCTCATCGAGCTGCACGAGGACCGGGACGGCTTCGCGGACGAGGTCCAGAAGGCCCTGATGAACGACCTGCCCCAGAACGGCCTCATACTCGAGTCCGTCTCCATCGTGCTCCTCGACCAGACCGACAAGGGCGTGCTCGACCCGGACAACGTGTTCGACGCGGAGGGCCTCAAGCTCATAACGGACGCGACCGAGCGGGCCAGGAAAGAGAAGAACGAAATCCAGCGCCGCGCCGAGGTGGCCATCAAGCAGCAGGACGTGCAGGCCGTGAACGAGAAGCTGCTCCTCGAGAAGGCGCAGGAATACGCCACCGCGACGCAGTACAAGGAGGTCGAGACCTTCCGCGCGGAACGCGAGGCGGAGACGCAGAAGTTCAAGTTCGAGCAGGAGCAGAGCGTCCGCGAGAGGGAAATCGAGAAGGAAAGGGCCGTGCGCGAGGCGGAAATCATCCGCGAAAAGCAGGTCCGCGAGGCGGAAATCGCCAAGGAACAGACCGTCCGCGAGGCCGACATCGCCAAGGAGACCTACCTCGTCTCGAAGCAGCGCGAGAAGGAGGAGACCGAGATCAGCAAGGACCTCGCAATCGAGGTCGCCAAGCGCAACAAGGAAATCGGCGTCATCCAGAAGGAGAAGGAGCGCGAGCTCGAGCAGGCCAGCCAGCTGGTCGCGGTCGCAGAGCGCGAAAAAGCGCACCAGGCCGTAATCACGGTCGAAAAAATCGCCGAGGCCGAGCGCGGCAAGGAAATCGTACTCATCCAGCAGCGCGCGGATTCCGAGAAGGAAAAGATCCAGAAGGAGGTCGAGGCCCGGGCCGACCTGTCCGCCGCCGAACTCAAGGCCCAGGCCATCGAAAGGCTGGCGAAGGCCAACCTCGCCCAGGCCGAGGCCCAGGCCGAGGGCGTGAGGAAGCTCATCGAGGCGAAGAACTCGGTCACCCGCGACGTCCTCGTCAAGGAGGGCCTCGTCGAGGTCGCGGGCCTCATGCCCGAAATCGTCCGCGAGATGATGAAGCCGGCCGAGAAGATCTCCGACATCCGCGTGCTCAACATCGCGGGCATGGGAGGCGACACCGCCGCGGGCGGCGGCGCGAACAAGGTCGTCAACGCGTTCCTCCAGGCCGGGGCCGCGATGCCCATGTTCAAGGAGATGCTCAGGTTCGCCAACATCGACGTGGACAACATGACGGTCACCGAGGCGCTGAGGAAGGCCGCGCAGAAAATCCCCGCCGTGAAGCAGCTCTTCGAGCAGGTCCCGGCGGAAATCTCCGCCTCCCACGCCGCCGAACACGCGGCCGAACACGCGGCCGAACACGCCGAGGAAAAGACCCCGGCCCAGCAGAAACCGAGGAAGGAAGGCAGGGCGTAGGACGGGCACTCGAAAAAGGGCGGGCTTCCTGGCCCGCCCTTTCCATTCCCGCGCGGAACCGGAGGAACATGGCGCAGGAACCCGAAGGCGGCGGCCCCCCCGGGGGCGGCGGAAGGCGCAGGCGGAGATACCCGGGCTCGTATCCCAGGCTCTTCGCCCAGCGCTACAAGGAACGCGACCCGGAAAAGTATCCCGGCGTGCGCGAGCACGTCCGCGAAAGGGGGATGACGCCCGCCGGCACGCATGTCCCGGTGCTCCTGGGCGAAGTCGTCGAAGCGCTCCGGCCGGCGCCGGGCGAAGCCGTGCTGGACTGCACCGTGGGGTTCGGCGGCCACGCCCTGGAGCTCGCCCGCCGCGTGGCTCCCGGAGGGATTCTGGTCGGGCTCGATGCGGACGAGTCCGCCCTTCAGAGCGCGCGAAGCCGCCTCGAGGCCGCCGGATCGCGGTCCGCACTCCTCAACCGCAACTTCGAGAGCATCCTCGGCCTCGCCGAGGAGCACGGCCTCGGCGGCTTCGACGTGATCTTCGCCGACCTCGGCGTGTCGAGCATGCAGCTCGACGATCCCGAAAGGGGCTTTTCCTTCAAGTTCGACGGCCCCCTCGACATGCGCATGGACAGGCGGCTCAAGCGCACGGCCGCGGACCTGATTGCCTCGATGACCGAGACCGGCATCGCCGAAGCGCTGGCGGAACTCGCCGACGAGGAGGACGCCGGGAGAATCGCCCGGGCAATCGCAGCCGCCTCGGCCGGGGGGCGCATAACCGGGACCCGGGAGCTCGCCCGAATCGTGCTCAGGGCCAAGGGCGTCTCCGGCCGCGGCGCCGGGGACGGAGGCGGGGCGCATCCCGCGGCGAAGACGTTCATGGCGTTCCGGATTATGGTCAACCGCGAGCTCGACGCCCTCCGCAGGCTGCTCCAGTCGGCCCCGCTCTGCCTCCGGCCCGGCGGGAGAATCGGGATTATAAGCTTCCATTCGGGCGAGCACAGGATTGTGAAGCGCGCCTTCGGGGCCGGGCTCGACTCCGGCGCGTACCGGGAGGCATCCGAGGAGGCGGCGAGGCCCTCGCGCGCGGAAATCAGGTCCAACCCGCGCAGCGCCCCCGCAAGGCTCCGCCGGGCGGTGAAGGCCGGCGGCCCGGCGGGCCCTGCGCAGGACGGGATTCCGGCCGTGTGACGGTCCTGGGCCGCGGAGCGCCGGCACTCCCGGCCGGCGCGGCCGCCGTCAGAAAAGCCTGTCCGCGGCGTCGCCCAGGAAATGCCTGTAGGCGAGGCCGGCGAGGAAGAATGATCCGGTGACCACGAGCAGGCCGCCCGGCTTCTGCGCGGCCTGGGCCGCCCGGAACGCGGCGAACGGGTCGTCGAAGGCCTCCACGCCCCTGCATCCGGCCGCTTCCGCATGCGCGGCGAGCTTCGCGGGCTCCAGTGATCTGGCCGACATGTAGGTCGTGCAGCGCAGCCGGTCCGCCTTCCCGGCCAGGAGGCGCGCGATTTCGGCCGCCGCCTTGTCCGCGGAAAGCGCCAGCACCACGTCCACCCCGCCTGATCCCGGCCAGGACGCGAGAGCGTCGACCAGGGCGGCTATCGAGGCCGGGTTGTGCGCCGCGTCGATGATTACCGCCGGGTCGCGGCTCACGAGGTCCACCCGGCCGGGGACCCTGAGGCCGCGGATGCCGCGCATGGCCTCGGCCGTTCCCACTTCGGCGAGGCGCCTCGACTGGAGCATGTCCAGGACGCCCAGCGCCGTGCAGAGGTTCTCTGCCTGGTGCAGGCCCGGCATGCGGACTGACGCCCGGTTCCAGGTCCTGAGCGGGGTCCGCACGGACGCAGTGACCGGCGGGTCGTCCCAGGCGACGGCTGGGGCGCCTACGAAGGCGATTTCGCGGCCGAAGCGCCACAGGCCGCACCCGCGCTCCGCCGCCCTGGCTTCGATGACCGCCGACGCCTCGTCGCACTGCCTGCCGACCGCGCAGGGCTCCCCGCCCTTCAGGATGCCGGCCTTCTCCGCGGCGATTTCCGGGATCGTGCTTCCGAGCACCTCCACGTGGTCGAGGCTGATCGTCGTTATGGCGCATGCGCAGTGCTTCATCGCGTTCGTGGAGTCGAGCCTCCCGCCGAGGCCGACTTCGTACACCGCCCACTCGACGCCCGCGGACGCGAAGGCGGACGCCGCGGCGGCGGTCATGAGCTCGAAGAACGTGGGCTTCCCGTCGGACTCGGGCAGGGACTCGCCCGCTCCGACCGCTTCGCCCAGCGCGAGGACGAAGTCGCCCTCGGGCAGCGGCCGGCCGCCGACGAGCACGCGCTCCGTCACGGAGACGAGATGCGGAGAGGTGAAGAGGCCGGTCCTGTGGCCGGACGCCTCCAGCCCGGCGGCAATCATGTGCGAGGTCGACCCCTTGCCCTTGGTGCCGGCCACGTGGACGGACTTCGAGGCGCGCTCCGGGTTCCCCATGGCGGACAGGAGGTCCTCGGTGCGCTTGACGTTGAAGGTCCGCTCGTGGTACGCGAACCTGCGCATCCGTTCGTAGTCGGTGTACTCGCCCAGCCATTTCAAGGCTTCGGAAAGCGAGCCGAACCTGCGCCCCGCCATGCTTATCGCTCCTTCGGGCTCCCGCGGACCGCCTGCCCCGGGACCGGGGCACGCGCATCACACGGCCGAGGGAAGCCCGTGTATCCTCCTGAGGGGGCCGTCCGCCGCCATGAGCCGGTCCAGCGGGCCCTCCTGCACGACCCGCCCGCCCTCGAGCACGAACACCGAGTCGAGGCCGGCCAGCGCGGAGAGCCGGTTCGAAATCACGATGACGGTCTTCCCAGCGAAGGCGCCGAGCACGGCGTCCCGGACCTTGAGCTCGGTCTCGGGGTCGAGGTGGCTCGTGAACTCGTCGAGCACGAGCATGTCCGGCTCCGACGCGATCATGCGGGCGGCCGCGAGCCTCTGCCTCTCGCCTCCGGACAGCCGGAGCCCCCTCTCGCCTATCTTCTCGTCGAGCCCTTTTTCGAGCGAGTCCAGGAACTCCCCCAGCCCGGCGGCCCCCATCGCCGCCTTCATGTCGCCTTCGGACGCCTTCGGCGCGGCCCACCCGAGGTTCGACCGGATCGTGTCGCTGAAGAAGAACGCCTCCTGCTGGAGGTACCCGATTCTCGGCCTCAAAAGGGCCGGGCGGTACTCCCGGACGTCCCTGCCGTCCACGAGCACCCTGCCCTCGCCGGGGTCATAGAACCCCATGACGAGCTTGGCCATGGTCGACTTGCCGGCTCCGCTGAGGCCCGTGATTCCGACCCTGCCGCCGGCGGGCACCGCAATCGTGACTCCGTTCAGGGCCGCCTTGGGTCCGCCGTACGAGAAGGTCGCGCCTTCGAACCGGACCTCGCCACGCAGCTTCCCCGGATCGGCCCCGTCCGATCGTTCCGGCCGCATGGAGAGGAGCATGCGCAGGCGCCTGTAGGCCACGAGGGCGGGCTGGACCGCGACAGGGAAGTTGGAGAGCGCCCTGGAAGGCCCGTAGAGGAAGCCCAGGTACGCGTTGAAGGCGATCAGCCCCCCGACCGTGAGCCTGCCGGCGAGCACTTCCGACGCCCCGAACCACAGGACCGCGACGATTCCCGCGGACGCGGCCAGGGCCATGCATGCGGAGGATGCGGCCTGGGAGGCCACGGACCTCATCTCCGCGTCGAACATCCGCCCGATTCCCGCCATCAGGCCGTCCCTGCGCAGGGCTTCCGCGCCCCTGGTCTTGATGAGCATCATGCCGGCGAAGGTCTCCTGCAGGTCCTTCCAGAAGGAGGCCCCGAGCTCCATCTGCCTGTCGGCTATCCGCGCGACGGTCCTCCTCCAGAGCCGCACCGACACGAGCAGGAGCGGGAGCGCGGCGGAAGCCACCAGCGCGAGCTCGGCGTGGATGAAGAACAGAATCACGAGCCCGCCCCCGAACCTCGCCGCGTCCGTGACGAGGCTCACCAGCTGGCCCGAGACCAGGCCCTCCATCTGAACCGCGTCGCCGAAGACCCTGGACATGAGGTAGCCGGTGTCCTCGGAGTCGAAGAACCTCGGCGGCAGGGAAGTCACGTGGTCGAGGACCCTCCTGCGGACGACGGCCGCGACCCCCTGCCTGAACCTGGCCTGGCAGATGGTGCGGAAGAATCCGGTCGCCTGGCCCGCGAGGGCGAGGCCCGCGAAGAGGACGAGGTAGAGGCCGAGGTCCGGGAAGGAGGCCCCCGGCGCCGAGATGCCGTCTATAATCTCCTTGATGACAAGGGGTTGCGGCACGCCGGCGAGGACCCCCAGGGCCATGAATATGCCCAGGGGCGCGAGCCACCTGATGTTCGAGACCGCGAGATCGCGGAAGAAGGCCAAGTCCCGGACCGCGATTCCCGGCAGGTCTTTTTCGGGCACGCGTATGCAGTAGGGGTCGCGCCCAAACGAGGGTTCAGAAGGGCCTTTTCCGCTCGGTTCCACGCAGGTCTCGCCAAAATCCCCCCCCCGCGCCCGCGCCCCGGCGGAAGCGGAGGACGCCCGCGGCGTCCCGCTTATGGTATCCATTGCCGGCCGATTGGCAATTCCCCTCCGCGCGCATGAAACTGCGGCGCTGCGCGGGCATGAATGATGAGCGTCCGGAGCGTGAGGGCGGGCGCGGCGGCCGCGGCCTATTCCGAAGGATTGTCCAGCGTCTTCAGGACGAAGTCCACCGCGGGGATTTCCTCGTACTTCTCCTCCGCGAGCAGCTTCATCCTCTTCAAGTACAGCTCGATGATTTGAATCTTCTTGGGGTGGCTCGATCTCGCCACCCTCGAGAGGTTGAGGGCGTCGCGCAGGTAGATTGTCCCGTTCGTCATGGAGACGAGCTCGCCGAGGAGGTTCTCGAAGCTCCCCCCCGTCTCCTGGGCGTACATCACGGCGCTGACCTTGTTCTTCAGCTCGCCCAGGAATCCGTCCTTCGCCGCTTCTTCCGCGTCCTTCCCCTCCGCCGCAGCCTCGCCGCCCGTCCCGCCGTGACCCTCCTTCTGCATCAGGTACTCGGCCAGGTAGTGCTGGGCGTGGCCCGAGAGCACGAGGCCGGCGAACGATATGTTGGGCACCTCGGGGGCCTTCGCGAGGTCCACGGCGTCCTTGTAGGGCTCGATGACCTCAGGGTCGAATCCGACGAGCGGGACGAAGAAGCCGTGGTGCGGCACGCCCGACTCCTCGTCCGGAATCGACTTCATCTCCTCCTCGAGCTGCTTCTTCAGGTCCTCGGACATCTCGACGTGCGCGAGCCCCTGGGACATGAGGTCCTTCACGGTCTGGTACATGCGCTGGCCGAACATCGTCCGGGCCCAGAGCTCGGCGGATTCCTTGATTTTGTTGTTCAGCATCCGCCGCATCTCGTTGGGGAAGGGGATTATCGACGAGAGTATCTCCGCGAGCTCCAAAGGATCCGCGGCCACCGCGAGAGCGGGGTGCCTCGGGTTGAACGGGTTCTCCGACCCGCCGAGGTTGGTGGTGAAGATGATGCACCTGCCGGCGAGCTTGTCCCTGTCTCCGATGATGAACTCGAGGTCGTCGAGCATCTCTCTCCTCCGCGTAAAAGTATCCATGATTTCTTCCGTCAATGCAATAGACCTGGCTTTTTGCGGCGGCGGGGGGATAAAATCCCTCAAAGGCGCCGCGCGGCGCCCTGCCGGCCGGAATTCCGGGACCCTTGCCGGCTTTCGAACGTTCAATCCCGGGCGCGCAACGCCCGCCTCCGCGGCTGCGCGCCGGAACGGGCTGTGCCGGGGGTTCCTGGGCCTGAGACATGACCGAGACGGCTCCCAATCGCCGCGACCGCCTCCACGCGGTCCTGCCTGTCCTGCTGGTCGGCGGGCTCCTCGCCGCCGCCCTCGCCACGGGCATCTCGCAGGAGGAGCCCGACACCGACGAGTACCTGTACATGAACATGGCCAGGGCCGTGCTCGACGGCCAGATGCCGTACAGGGACTTCTTCAGCGCGCACATGCCCGGCGTGATTCTGCCTTCCGCCGCGGTGTTCGCCGTCTTCGGCCGCAGCATCCCGGCCGCGAGGATTGTCCCGGCCGCCTCCACGGTCGCGGTCTTCGTCCTGTGCTTCCTCATCGCCTCTCGCATATGGAAGGAGTCGGCCTACCCGGCGGTGTTCGCGCTGACGTTCCTCGTGACGTCGGTCAACCTGCACGCGATATCATCCACCGGGCTCGGCATGAACCTCGCCACGGCCCTGACGCTCGGCGGGATTTACTGCCACTACTGCGGGAAGCCGGCGGCGTCGGGGTTCCTGCTGTCGCTGACGCTCCTCGTGAGGCTCGGAACCGCGCCGGTGCTCCTGCTCTTCCTGCTCCTGAGCGACTCGAGGAAGAGGTTCGCGCTGGGCGCCGCGGCGCCCGTCGCCGCGCTCGCGGCCCTCGTGCTCATACCGAACTTCGCCGAGCAGACGTTCTGGTACCACATCGACAAGACCGGCATCGGCTTCTCGGACAGGCTCTACGCGATATGGTCGTTCCTCTGGGCCGAGAAGATTCTGGTGGCGTTCGCCGCCGGTGCGGTGCTGCTCATGAGGCGCGAGAAGGATTCGAGGCCGGTCGTATTCGCGGCCGCGGCGATTCTCCTCTTCGCGGCGTTCCAGAAGGTCGTGTGGCCGTACTACTTCAACCCGGCCATACCGCTCCTCGCGGTCCTGGCAGGCGGCGCGGCGTGGAAGATCCTCCAGACCAGGGTCAGGCCCGAGTTCCTCTTCGCCCCGAACCTGCTGCTGCTCGCAATCGTGGGCGCGGTCAACCTCATCCCCATCATGAGGGGATACAGGGACGACATGACCATGCTGCCGGTGGTGGATCGGATATCGGCGCAATGCCGGTCGCCCGACGACCACTTCCTGGACCTGACGGGCGGGTCGCTCGGGGCGTACGTGTCCATGAAGACCGGCATAGCCCAGACCGGGAAGCACTTCGACTTCAACACGCAGAGAATCGCGACCGAGGACGTGGAAAGCGTCGTCGGCGAGGTGGTCGGGCTCCTGAACCGGAACCCGAGGCTCGTCGTCACGGAACTCGAGTCCGGGCGCAGGACAATCATCTGGAGCAAGATGAAGGCCGTCAGGGCCCTCCTCAACAGGAAATACCACCTGGAGGACTACGCGTACCAGCAGAGCAGGGGCCGCATCCTCGAGTACTGGGTCCTTGCTCCCGAGGCGCGGCCGTCGGTGGAGATGGACGGCGCTGCGCCGGGCATGGAGGTGTACAACGTGAGGGTCGCCCTCGGGGGGGGGAAGCTCAATACCTACGACGACAGGGTGAGGTGGGGGCTGGAGAACGAGTCCCTCGCGAGGTTCCTGAACGACGCGGCGCCGGGCGCGAAAATGGTCTCCGACTTCGCCTTCGCCGACACGGCCACCGAGCTCCTCTTCCCGGAGGACGATCTCGCCGAGAGCAAGGCCGTGACCCTCAGGTGGATTTCAATCGCCCAGGAGGCCGGAACCGTCAGGATGCTGCTCGAGAACTTCAAGGACTCGGAGATTTTCGAGCCGGTGTCGTTCATCGAAGCCGTCTTCGACAGGCCGAGCGGCACGCTGAGGCGGCTTGCGATGTTCTCGGACTACGAGGGGCGCTTCTTCCCGACCGTGCTCATCGGCCGATCCGATGCCGCCGCGCCCCCGGCCGGCGAATCCGCGAAATGATTTCCCGAACATTCCCCGGGAAAATACGTTGAAACTTCTGCGCCCGGCCCGCGTCCAAAGGGCGGAGATGACAGGTCCGCAAACCGCCCTGCGGCGCAATCGGGCCGGACCACGGGGCGGGTCGACCGCCCCGTCTACTGGCGTTATTCCGGCGGCCCGCAAGAGATCCGCCGCGTCGGATATCCCTGAGCCGGGTCCTGCCACGGATGGACGGCATCTCGAGGAGGCCCCATGAGACTCGCATCGGCTTTACCGGCGGTTTTCCTGCTGGGCATCATGCTCGCGGCCGGGGACGCAGCCGGAGGATTTGAGGCCCCGCTGGCGGCCGGCGTTCGAACTCAACGAGTACAGCCCCCGGGTCCTCCTCGCGATGTACAGCAGGCCCGGGGCGCGCAGGAACCTAGTCGCCCACCTCTGGTCGCTCCTGCGCATGTGGAAGGCTGATCCCGAAGGCGTCTGCGCAGGGCTCGGCACGGCAATCCTGGAAGCCATAAAGAGCGACGACCTGGCCCTTCTCCGCGGGATGCTGCTGAAAGCCCTGCGGGACGCGATACGGGAGGTCAGGAGCAGGTAATCCGCCGGATGGCGCGGGGGCCCCGCCCGGGTCCCGGCACGCGCGATTCCCCGTCTGCCGGTTCCGCGCGATCGTTCGCCGCGCAGCTAGGCTTGCGCATCGGGCCAGAACGCGGGAATCGAGCAGATCGCGGCGGACCTCAAGACCGAGCTCGCCAGGCTCGGCGGGCTGCTCAAGAAGATTAGATAGCATAACCCGGACGAACCGGAACCAGAGAGGCTGGGCTCGCCCGGTTTGAAACACTCGCCCAACCTGAGCTTGTCGAAGGGCTGCGCGCGCGAAAGCGGAATATCTTTGAAATTCTGCCTCGGAAATTCCGGGGCCGGGCCTTCCCATCATTTCGCACCATGTTGAACAGCAATATATTAGATGTCATTGCGAGCGAAGCGAAGCAATCTCGTCGTGAATGAGATTGCTTCGTCGCTGCGCTCCTCGCAATGACAGGTTACCCCAATGTTGCATAAACAAGCGCTCTGAAAGGATATGAAGTCTGTTCACCGCAAGAGGACAAGGAGAGGTGTGGGAATAGTCATCGCGAGACGTCGGATTCAGATGTAGCCACGGCACTCAGTGCCGTGATCTTCGCCCCAACCGAGTGGGGCGGCTACATCCCCTTGAGCGTCCATGTAGCCACGGCACGGAGCCTGTCCGCCGAAGCTACAAGAAATACATCAAAGCGAAGGCGGATTGCCGTGATCTTCGGATATCCACCCCAACCCGCCTTCGCCTGCCGGACATTGCGAGGGCTTCGGCGGGCTTCGCTCCGGGGGCGGCTACATACGCCGCGGGGAACCGGATTAAGAAACAGCCCCTTTTACAAGGATAGCAATGCATGAAGCAGGGTGAGATCGCTTCGCGCCGATTGACTTTATCGGCGCTCGCGATGACCGGTCTTTGTGCCGGCCAGGCTGTTTCTTAGAAGCGCCCGCCCGCGGAACGGGCGGCGAAGCAATCTCTCGGCGATCCCGTGTTCGAAGGAGCTTCCCCTGGCTCACTCGGCGAGCCTGAGGCCCCTCTCGAGCGCATGGCCGTAGACCGCGGCGAACTCCGCGCGCGTGGGGCGCCTGGCGATTTCCCCGCAGGACGCGGCCTCGTGGCAGGGCCTGTACTGGGGCATCACGTTGACGTACGTCCGTGGCGAGATCTCGTCTGCGAGGAAATCCATGATTTCAATCCCCTCCTCCGCCCCGCCCGGCATGACGAGATGGCGCACAAGAAGGCCCGACTTCGCGACGCCGTCCTCGATGACGAGGTCGCCGACCTGGCGGTGCATGATTCTCAGGGCCTCCTTCATGACCTCGGGGTAGTCCGGCGCGCGGCAGTATCGGCCGGCGGAGGCGCTCCGGGAGAACTTCGCGTCGGGCATGTATATTTCCACGAACCCCTCGAGCTCCTCGAGCACCCACGGCGGCTCGTACCCGCCGCAGTTGTACACGACCGGGACCGACATGCCCCTCTCCCTGGCCAGGAGCACGCTTTCCATGACCGCGTGGGCCTGATGCGTGGGGGTGACCAGGTTTATGTTGTGGCAGCCCAGGCGCTCCAGCGAAAGCGCGATGTCCGCGACCCTCCCGCAGTCCGTGTCCTCGCCCAGGCGGAGGTGGGATATTTCCGCGTTCTGGCAGAAGACGCATCCCAGGCTGCATCCGGAGAGGAATATCGTCCCGGACCCGTGCGTGCCGACGAGCGGCGGCTCCTCCCCGAAGTGGGGGCCGGCCGAGGACACCCTCGGATTGGCGCCGATGCCGCACGCCCCCGTTTCGCCCGCGAGCCTGTCCGATCCGCAGCGCCTCGGGCAGAGCCTGCATGAGGAGAGCATCGCCTTCACCCGGGCTGCGGACGCAGCCAAATCCCTGCCCTTGCCGCCGCCGTTTCCCACGTCTCACCCCGCTCCCGGAACCCCGCCCCGAGGCGGATTGCACGCCCGCCCAGGCTCATGGACCCCGAATTTCCCCAAATTTGCTGGACAACCCGGGGACCGATATTCTAGATTTTCCGATTGGCGCCGGTCCAGGACCCATCCTGCGGCGCCGGTATCACGCCCCCGGTTCGAGGTCGATTTCTCCAAAGGGGAGGAAAGCAATGGGAAAGGGGAAACCTGTCTGCGCACTCGTGGCCGGTATCCTGCCGGTTCTCATCGCGCTTGCGGCCGGGACGTGCTGTGCCGAAGTGACCGACGCCGAAAGCTCCGCCGGCGACGGCGCCGCGGACCGCCTGCTCGACCTCCGCCCCTGCCTGCTGCCGTCGAGGCCTCCCGAAGGATTCCTCAGGGCCCGCCAGGACGTGGTGACGGTCGAGGAATACGAGAAACTCACGGGCGTGCACAAGAGGCTGGGGCTCGGGGTATGGGGAGGGTTCAACCTCCTCGGCGGCGGCGACGCGGGCAGCGGAACGATACTCACGAGGACGCTGACCGCGGGCTATTCGGACATCTGGGCGACGTTCGGGCTCCACGGCGGAGTGGACCTGTCAATCATGGTCATGCCGCTGTACATAGTGAACATAGGCGTGGGCGTAGACTTCCACGACGGCCAGAATTTCGACGACTGCGACTGGGACGGGCTCATGGCCGTCCCGATATACCTGGGCATGAGGATCAACCTGCCGATTGGAGTCAGCCTCGACCATTGGCTCGACTTCGAGAACCCCGACCTCGCGGCCGAGTCCAACCCGATCATCCCCATTCCCTACGTCAAGATCAAGGGCATTGCGATGTACATGAAGGAAGTCTACGTGGACGGATGGGTCGTCGAGCCGGGCAAGGCGGCAGTGGGGGGCATCGAGCAGTTCTTCCGCCGCGGGATATACGGCGCGGCCTACGCCGGAGGCGGGATCGAGCTCAGGATGTCCTCAATCGGAATCTACGCGGAAGTCGGCATGAAATACGTCTGGACGCCCAAGTTCACCAGGCGTTTCGACGAGTTCCTGACCAACGGCGACTTCTACGAGATATGCGCGGAATTCGGCGCGATCTACTACTTCGGGTCCGGCAACCTCATCAAGGTCGGGCTGTAGATTACGCGAAGAATGTCACTGCGAGTCATCCAATCCGAATCCACGGAATCGATTGGCGATCCTCGCCCCAACCGAGTGGGGCGGCTACATCCGCGGGCCGATTGGGAGGGCGAAGCTCCAGCTGAGCCACTTCGCATCGAATACGAGTGGCTCGGGTGGACCCTCGCCCTCCCGAAAGGACGGGGAGAATCGAGGGAGAACCCTCGCCCCAACATCCGCAAGTCGTCGTTGTAGCCACGGCACTCAGTGCCGTGATCCTCGGACATCCGCCCCAACCCGCCTTCGTCCTGACGAGCGTGGCGGAGTGAAACCCGACGAAGCCTCATCCAATACAACA